>JBEKIK010000225.1:0-4513 GCA_050011795.1 Thermoguttaceae bacterium
CTGCAATAGCCAGGCTCGAACTTGCGCGGGTTTGCGCAGGTTTGTCAACTTGTCGATGGCTTTCAGAAAGACGGCTTGCATGATGTCTTCAGCGTCATGATGATTTCGGATGTTGGCCAGACAGATTGCAAACACAGCCTGGGCATGAGCATGGAACAGCACATTAAGCGTCGCCGCGCCGCGATCGTCCGCCGTTTGTTCAGCCTGAGGCTCGTTTGAAACCATCTGCTTCCCTCAATAACAAGACGCTACAAGACCCCGGAATGTGACATCCGTATGGATTTGCATGGCGGCGCTTCAGTAGTAAGCCATTATGCCACCGACAATTATGTCGGCAATAGAGAAAACCGCCCCGCTTTGCAATTCGTTATGTCCTTGGACGCAAGATGCCGGACGGCTTCGAGCAGTGTCACACATCACGTAACCTGTCCGGCGTATGCTATTAGAAAAATTATCAGCGAGCGCTCCATTCCAAGATGACTTGCCGGGGTTGTTCGGCGTCTTGGGGGCGGGCGACTTGAGATTGGAAGGGATCGGCCTGGGGCGCATCAGAGGGCTGCGACGGGGGCGGGGCGACTGAATTTGGCTGCCCGGCAGGAGACTGAGATATTGCGGTCGGCGTCGGCGTCGACTGTCGAGTACCGGCCGTTTTCCATGCGGAAGCAGGCAGCAGGGTCGAAACGGAAGCTAGTTTCATGCCGCCTTGACTACTTCCAGGTGAAGAGCCCGGGCTGCTGGCAACCGTTATGGGATTAAAGAGCGAACCGGGCACTGGAACCAAGCGCCCGGCCGGAATCACGGCCGGCGGAGACGAGTGGTTCTGTGATGGTTGTTGATAGATCGAACCGGGCTGTACACGCCCGGCGGAGTTTGCGGCAAGCATTTCGGGCGATGTGCCCGCGGCGGGCTGAGTGTTGCCGGGGTTAAGCGCCGGAGAGCCTTGTTTGACCCAGGCCAGCCAGGAATTTTGCAGTCGTCCCAAGTCGCCGATGCCGTAGTTTCGGGCCACCGCTCCAGACCAATCGTTGTTCTTCAGTCCGTCGTCGAGAAATTCGATGTACTTGCGCCGGCCGCCGATTTGGATGAGATATTCGGCCAGGGAATAGCATTGTGCGTAAAGCGGCATCACGTCGGGCGGATACTCGGTCATGGCGAACATGCGGCTAAAGGCGATTCCCCGGCCGGTGCGCAGGAACTGATCGAGCATGCGCTGGTACTTTGCGCGTTCGGCGATATTTTCCACAGTGGTTGCGCCGCCTTCGTCGGCCCAGCGCGGAAGCGGCTGGCGGAAGTGGCTGGCGTAAATCATGTGCGTGATTTCGTGGGGCAGGACGGAATCGAGTACGCGCTGGGGCGAGCCTTGGATGGTCATGCGCCAGCCGAATACTTCGCCGCGGTCGAAAACGAAGGTAGTGGCCCCGCCCGCGCCGAGATTCGGTCCGACGCTGACGGTCATGGGGCAGGGCTGGGACCAGTTGGGCATGGGCTGCCCGAGCCACTCGATGGCCAGATCGTGGCGGTATTGTTCGGCGGCCTGGGCGATTTGGGCGGCTAGATTTGGGTCTGGGGTTTCGACGATAAAATTGGCACTGCGGTGCCGGGCGCCCATCGAAACCAGGAGCGCGGCCGTCAAGGCGACGGCCCGAATTATGCGAGCGTCCATGCTCTTTCGTTGCCTTTCTTGTCAAAGTCAGGTAACCGTCGGCCGCATCCTTGCGATCCGACGCAGTGCCGGCAACTGGGATTACATTAAAAAGTTTAGCCGGTGATTTCAGGTTTACGCTTTGGTTTCGCCAGCCCCTTACCCGACGAACTTGCGTTCGTCTACTCCCGGCCCGCAATGCCAAAACAACGGAAACAACAGGATTGAATTGCAGTGCGGGATTTAAGGAAGAGGGGAATTTACAATATCTTTGGAAAATCACAAAGAGCGGTTTTTTTGAGTGGCGTGATAGCGGTGCTAGCATCGGGGGAAATAAAGCATGGATTTTGGGAATTGTGTCATAAAGCCGCGACCGGCGGTCGTGACGATATTTTTCCCGGTTGGAATGAGGAGGAAATCAAAGCCGAGACCCGAGCAATTTGGCTTTTTTGCAAGAATCGAGGGGATATTCCGGACTTTAGAGAAGCTCCCGGCTTAATTAGGGTGCCGGGAATTTTATCGATATAAGATCAGGATTAACATTCTGTCGCGGCCCGCTCGTGGTTATTGAGTCTCAGAAAAATAATAATGGCGGGAATTCACGGATATTCCGGCGGTCGTTGAGCGCCGGCTATCTCATACAACATTGTTTTTTACTCTCAATAAACACAAATGTGACATTATTAGTCTGATGCTCAACGAACATTAACTTAAAACCGTGAACTGTAAACTGAAAACCGATTTACCACGGTCCGCGGATGTAGTAGTCGCCGAATTGATCTGTGTCGCTGGGCCAGTGCGGGGTGGGCAGGAAGTCGGCGCGATTGTATACGCCGGGGCCGGGATAGTTGCGCTGGAATTGGTGCTCGATGGGCACGACGCGGGTATTGCCCACGCCCCAGCCCATCTTGGTCTGATTCTCGGCCGTGGGCGGCACGACCAGGGCCACGGGCATGCCCCAGGCGGTGTCGTAATAATCGCCGTGCCAGGGATAAGTCTGCGACCTGTAATAAGCTATCCGACCCTTGATGGAGCCATAGCAGCAACCGGCAAGCGCTTGATCGGCCGCGGCCGCACACAAAAGCGACGCCAAAATGATAGTGCATGTGTATTTCATGGTTCAAGATTCCTTTGAAAAACTCCCGCACAAGTGCCGGGGCTAAACATTGTCGCACTCTCCACTAACCACTCGCCACTGAACACTATTTCAGCGCCAGCAAACGCTGGTTAGCGTTCTTCCGTCATCGGAGTGATAGTACGCATAAGTGCGGTGATGGTGATACAGGAATTCGTGAGGCATGAGCGGCTGATAGGTGATATAGGTCCATCCGACCAACGGCGGCACGGGCCTGGGGCAAAGATATAATTCCGCCCCGACGCTCTGGTCCCCGACCGGGGGAACGTAAAAGTTGTAAAACAGATCGCCCGGTGCACTATGGCGATCGGCTGCCTGTACCGCGGCGGGATTGCCGCTAAAGATCGCCAGCATTGTAATAAATAATATCATCACACATAAAAGGCTGCGTATCATTATTAGGCTCCTTTTGTCATTGTTCATCCTTCATCCTTTATCCTTACTAAAAATCTCGGCTTGCAACGGTATTGCGGGTGAATCTTTATTTGCGGGATAAAGCGAAGAGGCGTAATTTGAGGAAAAGGCAAGGAAAGACGTGTGGGCGGTTGCCGGTATAATCGTTATAATCTGCAAAGTGAGACTTCCTCTCCTTTTGGGAGTTGACGTAGGGGCAGAATGGCGGCATCGCCGCCATCACCCGGAAGGAGAGGAAAATTTACAGCATTAACAACCAATTTGAGGGGGTTTTTGACAGTGCCCGTGGATGCCGCCCTGAAATCAACACAATCTCCGCCTTTAGACAAATCCGTCATACAATCCGGGTCCAACGGCAGAGGCGGCGCCAGGACCGAGCGGCCTCGGCGCCGTGCGACCGCCCAATCGATGGCCGCCAGCCAGCGGGATATCTCAGTAAGCGAATTCTTTGCCAAGAATCGGCATCTTTTGGGTTTTGACAGTCCGCGCCGGGCTTTACTGACTGCGGTCAAGGAGGCAGTTGATAACGCCCTGGATGCATGCGAAGAGGCCGGCATCCTGCCCGAGATCTGGGTCCACGTCCAGCGCACCGCTTCCGACCGGTTCAAGGTCGGGGTGCAAGACAACGGGCCCGGGATACTGAAAAAAACCATTCCGCTTATTTTCGGCAAGCTGCTTTACGGGTCGAAATTTCACCGCATGAGGATGAGCCGCGGTCAGCAGGGCATCGGCATCAGCGCGGCGGGCATGTACGGGCTGTTGACCACGGGCAAGCCGGTGAAGATCATGTCCAAGGTATCGCGGCGCGAGGCGGCCCATTATTATGAAATCCAAATCGACACCAAGCGGAATTGTCCTGAAATCCTTAACGGCCGGGGCGAAGGCGTGGAAATTCCGCCCGGCGATGCGGGCGCAAACGCAATTGAAAAACACGGCATCGAATGGATCGACTTGGATCACGGCACCCGGGTGACTATCGAACTGGAAGGCAAGTACCAGCGCGGACGGGGCAGCGTGGACGAGTATTTGGAACAAACGGCCGTCGCCAATCCGCACGTGGCCATTCATTACGCCGATCCTGATGAAAACATTATCGACTATCAGCGTGTGGCCGAGACGCTTCCGCCGGAGCCAAAGGAAATCAAGCCGCATCCGTACGGCGTGGAATTGGGTCGGCTGGTTGGGATGTTAAAAGAAACCAAGGCCCCGACTATAGCCCAGTTTTTAATAAAGTCGTTTTCGCGGGTATCGCCGGCCGTGGCCAGGCGGATTTGCGAAGGGGCGAAGATCAGCACCCGGGCGAATCCCAAGAAGATCGGCCG
>JBEKIK010000226.1:0-5450 GCA_050011795.1 Thermoguttaceae bacterium
GTCGGGCGGCGGAAAACCGACGTTCATAAAACCCAACATGCCCATTTCACCCACGCTGCCGACATAACCCATCAGCCATTCGCGCAGGCGGCCTATAGGCAGGAGCCGTCCGAAGCGGATGTCCGGCGGCGGTCCGAAATCCCTGAGCCCGCCGAATACACGCTGATTGGTCATCACCAGGTCAAACGCCGCCAAATCGCCGGGAATCGGGGCAATTCGCCCGGCGTCGGCCGGACCGGCGTATTTTCGCAAAAAATCGAAATGTGCCGGCGCGAAGGGAGTCATCAGCACGTCCACAACCACTTGCTCGCAATTATCCGGGAGCGGAGTTCTTTGTATGCCGGCCACGACCGGGTCTATGCGACCCCAGTTTGCGCGATAGAAATCGGCGAAGCGGTTGTATTCGGCAAGCTCGAAACGAGTTATCCGTTGGACGGCCGCGTCCGGCACGGGCAAAAACGCCCCGCGCCGTCCGCGCAGGCTGTCGTACACGTCGCCGCCGTCGAGGATCACTCGGCTGCTGGCTGAATTCCTCGGTTTTCCCCAACGCCCCCTCGCCCGAGCCGGCGGCGTAAAAACGCTCCACGAGTTTTTTCGACGTGCTGAAGAAATGATAATCGCCGTCGATCGCATAGTACGAGCGCACAGTGCCGTCGGGCGAGGACAGATAGGAAACTTCATGATCGGAGATTTTGATTTTCTGTTCGGTCACGCCGCCGGCATTGACGCGATCGGAGCGTTGGGCAGTGAAATTCGCGCCTAAAATAGCGTTGTTGCGGGCCTCGAACAAAAAGCCGTACGCCGCCCCCTCGCGGAAGAACATGTCGGTGCCGATAATCGCCACGTCGGCAACGACCGTCGGGCCCAGCATCCGGGAAAGAACGGTCTGCTTGAGCACGAGTTGCTTTTCCATGCGCTGGCGCATCTGGTGATCCAACCCGCGCAGGGCGATAAGGTTCTGCGCATCGCCGCCCCATTTGTCCAGCGTGTCTTGCAGCCACAGGAAATTGTTGAAATTGCCGAAACGGAGATAAAAACACTCGGCCGGTGTCCAAGTTGTTTAATCCCAGGATGCGATCCTGCTGCAAGGCCGTGCGGATCTGTTCCGTGCCCAAATTCAGCCCTATTTCCTTTTGCAGTTGGGCGTAAGGCGAGTTTGTTTGTTTGGCCTCGGGCAAGCGGAGATTGAGTTTTGCCGCCAGAGTCGTGATTAGATAGTTTTCCACCAGGGGCGGATAGTCGGGGTTTTGTTCGAGCAATTGCGGAGCGTGGGCGTATCGACGCCACCACTGGTTAAGCAGTCGTTGAAACACCGCCGGCGGCGCCTGCCTGGGCATGACGTTTATGGGAATAGGCTGACGGGCCTGGAGCGTGACACGTAACGGTTCATCGCCTCGGAACAGAAAAAAGATCGTGGTCCTCGGCGGACGATCCAACATCCCGCGCAACAACCCGCCCACTTGTTCTCGAACCGGACCGCCCCGGGTAAGCGGCGTGTCGCTGTCGAGCACTTCTTTCATGACTTTGCCGAAGGCGGGCGTTTCAACTGCCGGATATAGCACCCGGCCGTCGCGTTCGGTCAAGGCCAGGCCTTCGGCGCCCAAGGGCTGCGGCAGCATTGTTTCGGGCAAATCGACGGTGATCCGGCCCACGCCGTAGGGTTTGCCCGTAAATGCCTCCACTTCCACTTGTTGGGCAAACGCGAGTGAAGACAATACGCTAACTGCAATAGCAGCGTTTAAACCCCGCATCCGCCATAAAGCCCACGGGTAGCAACCCGTGGGCTTGGAGACTTTAAATATTTTCCAATTAAAACATTTTCGAATAATGTATTTCATGGCGCGTTCTTTCCCGCCGGTTTGACGTTGATCGGTTTGGTGGGAATGAGATTTTCCTGGGGATATTTTTCCAAACCGGGTTCCACGCCCCGCGCCCTAAGCGCATGGGCGATGTTGTTTTTGTAACTTTTGGGAACGCTGTCCAAAGCGGCTTTTAGCGCGTCGAGCGAAGACTGGCCGGGTATGCGCTGAAGCGCGCAGCGCGCGTCGTCGAGCAATTCCCTGCTCTTAAGCACGGCCACGATGGAATCAACGCTGGAATCGCCGCCGATTTCCGACAGCATCCAGAGCACCTCGCGTCGGAAGGCATCGGGCCAATCGTCGGTCAACAGCGCCTGGAGATTATCCAAGACGGCCTTGCGTTGGTCTTCCGCGTCGATCCGGCCGAAATCGTGCACGATTTGCCAAAGAGCCCTTTTTGCGGCCCGAGCCACTTCCAGGTCGCTGTCGCCGGAGGTCGTCACGGCGGCCAAGGGCTTAATGGCGTCCGCACCCACCTTTGCGGCGCTGAGCCAACCTTCCGCCCGGACTTTATCGCTTTTGTCCTTGATCTTGGCAATCAAGTTATCGACGGTGAATTCCTCGGCTGGCATGGCGGATGATTCCTAAAAAACTTGTGCGGTTGATTCCTTATAAATAATACGGATAACGTTGCGGCCTGTTCATCAGTCGGCTGGCTTGTTCGTCGCCGGTAATTTCGAATTTATTATTATCCCAATGCAGTTTTCGCCCCAAAATAAAGGAGAGGTTGCCCAGGATGCACAAATTCGCCACGCCCACGCCGGCCTCGACGTCCATAATCGTTTTTGCCCCGGTCCTTATGCCGTTGAGCCAATCTTCGATATGGCCGGGACTTTTGGCGATTTCGACGCCCGGGGAAGGCGATTTCCACTCGCGGACCTTTCGCTCGGCCCAGATTCCCAAGTCTCCGCCCCAGGCAACGGCTTCTCCATTCTCGCCTTGATATATCGCCCCGCAATCCGGCTGAGCGATTGCTGCTTCTTCGGGCTTTCGCTCCTCGGGTGCGACCTGCTTGCCGGGCTGATTCCAGGTAAGCACCCAATCTGGATTCTTGAAAGTATAAGTCACTTTCATTTCCACGGCCGTGTCCCAAAGCCCCTTGGTGGGCGCGGCGCCGACGGCTTCCACCGTGTCCGGGCCGGTTCCGTCCGCGTTCATCCACCACATCGCGCAGTTCATCACGTGTGCGCCTGGATGGCATATCCGTCCACCTCCGGATTCCATCATCCAACGAAACTCGCCGTTGGAAAAACGCGGATTGTACGACTGCCAGCGCAGCGGACCGAGCCAAAGGTTCCAATCCAACTCCGACGGCGGATCTTCGTCGGGATCCTGATTGTCGTCGACCAGGCCGGGCTTGCTCCAACAGGCCACTTTCGTCACCTTGCCGATCGCGCCGTCGGCCAGATAACGCCTCATCAAATACGCCTCGCCTTGCGAGCGGCCTTGGGCTCCGATCTGCGTGATGATTTTGGCCCTGCGCGCGGCTTCGATCATGGCCTTGCCTTCCTCGATCGTCGAACAGGCCGGGCTCTCGCAGTAGACGTGCTTGCCGCACTGGGCCGCTTGCACGAATTGCACTCCGTGCCAATGGTCGGGCGTGGCAATGATTACGGCATCGATGTCTTTGCGCTGTAAAATGTAGCGATAGTCGCGAAACGCATCGGCTCTGGGACCGGCAATTTGTTTGGCTTTTTCCAAGCGTTTTTCGTCCGCATCGCAAACGGCGGCGACGTACACCTCCCCCTTGCCCATCCGATCGACCATATTGACAAGATGATTTGTTCCCCGCTCTCCCAGGCCGATCAACGCAATAGTCGGCCGTTGGTTTGCGCCCGGCCTTGCTTGTGCGGCCAATACCTCGGAACGAATCAAATGCGGCAATACAAGTGCGCTTCCAGCCACTGTACCGGAGGTCTTCAAAAAAGTGCGACGAGACACTTCCCGATTGCGTTCGTTCATCTGCCGTGTATCTCGAACTGGAAAGGTCATTGGGTGGGATAATGATGGGAGAATATCAAGCGCCGGTTAAACATCAATGTTTTTATTATAAATGTCACCAGTTTGATTAAACAGGATCTTCATGCCTGGTCGTGATGAGGATTTAGGTAATTATTGACAATAAAAATGGTAATATATCGAAATGTCAGACGGAAACATTTAATCTGGGTAATATGCGTAGTTTATGGAGAATTACTTTCGCCTATCCAGGGAATAAGGGTCAATTGAATAAACTTCCCATTCAATACAATCCGACATAATCCCAAATAGCGCAGAATGGTTTTTACCTTCTTCTTCCACAAACATATTAGCTAAAGACTGATGCCATTGGAAAATTTTATTCCCATGGCGTTGGGTTTAGGAAACTATTTCGTGCCTGGGCTGTCGATTCTCATTCCGGTTTTAAACAAGCTTAAAAAACTGGAAGATACCCTAGTTTCCATTTTGGAAAACCGGCCGGCAAATTGCCAGATCGTCGTAGTGCTGAACGAGCCTTATGACGATCCTTACCAATTACGCGACGAAGTGTGCTTTGTCAATGCGGCACTGGATGCCGATTTGATAGAGAGTATAAACTTCGGTCTTGCAAATTGCCGTGCGCCAATAGTTCATATTTTGACTTGCGGAATGGAGGTGAGTCCGGGCTGGACCGATGCGGTTCTACCTCATTTTGCAGACCCCGAGGTTGCCGCGGTAGCGCCCTTAGTGCTTCAACGGCGAGATCGGAAGAAAGTCGTATCGGCAGGCGTGGGTTATCGAGCGGGCGGGGCGGCCAGGCGTTTGGGCTTTGGCAAATCGCCGGCGGAGGCATTGCTGGAAAAAAAGTATTTTTTCGGGGCCGACATCCTGGCGGCATTTTATCGCCGCTCGGCATGGGATGCCGTATGCGGATTGAATCCCTCCATCAAAGACCATCTTTCCGGAGTGGATTTGGCCTTGGCCCTGCATTTTGCCGGATTCCATTGCATTAGCGAGCCTAAATGCAGGATGTATGCGGATCCGGATGATGCCGTCGGCGCCTGTCGATTGGGCAGGGGCCGTTCAGCCGAACGACTTTTTTGGATCTGGGCTTCCAGAATGGGATTGCTGCAATCCATATCCGGACACGCGGCGCTGCTCATGGCGGAATGTCTGGAAAGCCTGGTTCGGCCGTCTACGTTCTTGCGTTTATGCGGCCGCGCCTGGGAGGCGTTGCGGTTTCCGATGCACAAGCGAGTGGAGCGGACGGCAATTAGCCGATCTTCCACCGCGGCACACCCCATTGCCCCGCCACATTTTGCCGCAAAGCATCGCCGCCGAACGGCTACTTATGCGGATGAGTAATTACCAGGATTTCCTGTTCGGGCATGGCGGCGATCTTTCGCGCCAAGTCGCCAAAACAGGTGGGGGGGAACGGCGGGTATATTAAGAGCCTAGCCAAAAACTCCCCTCTCCCTCCGGGAGAGGGCCAGGGTGAGGGCGGATTTGTCAACATATGATGCAAAATAACTGTTTCATCATTATAGAGTTGAAGGTTTTTGGATAAGCTCTAAGAATCAGGCAATTGACGTCGCGTGTGGATTGCCTATCCGCTCACACTTCGAGCAGGTC
>JBEKIK010000227.1:0-4504 GCA_050011795.1 Thermoguttaceae bacterium
GGATAAACGTTGACGTTCACAAAGTGCACGTCGTCCCAATCCCATGAATAGTGCAGGCCGTTGTCGGAGATGTTCACCGGCGTGTCGCGATTCTTGTTGCGCAAAGCGATTCCCACAAGCACCGCGTCGCCGGTCTGCTTTTGCACGTCGTGGTTGCCGTAGCCTTCGTAGGCCGGAAAGTGGATGTGGACCCCCTCGCCGCCTTTAACCGGATAATCGTCCGCGAATCCGTCGAATACATGAACGCCTAAATACTTGCCGTCGTAATTCACGCCCTTGCCGCTGTCGGTCAGGTCGCCCGCGACCAGCACGCCGCGGGGCCTTGCCACCACGCCGAAACTTTTATCCGGGAAAGCGGTCCCGGGCAAATTGTTCATCATCGCGATGGCATTCTTGTTCGCCTGCTCGTTATTCTCCAGTTGCTCCTGACCATAGTGAAGATCGGCCGCCACGAAAAAGGTTACGTCGCGCCCGAAAGCCGCGCAGGCAATACCGAGTACAACCGCAATCGCAATCAGCAATAAACTTTTAGTTCGCATCTCTAATGATCCATCTTACATTAGAGGTTGTGAATTTTTTGTAGGTTGCGTGAAACGCACCGCAATCCGTAGGGGGTGGTGCGTTTCACGCACCCTACATATTTTGGCCATTGTGATGCATAAGCGATAAATTCACAACCTCTAACCCTTGCCGGCGGCAAAAGGCGATCCCTTCGATTTCCACCAGCAGTTCCGGCCGGCATATATCGCCTACGGCGTAGATCGTGGGCAACTCGCCCAAACGCGCCTCGCAGATCGTCCTGGCCAGGGCGTAATCTTCGTGCCGCTTGAGGTACACGCGGGCCAAGGCCAGATCGCCGAGGGTCGCCCCGAATCCGGCAAGCCCGTGAGCGCGGAAATTGTCGGCGGCAATCAGGGCCTCGATGTTGTCCAGTGTTTGCAGCGTCTGACGGCGAACGTCCTCAAGGTGCCGCGTTTCCGAGACCGTGATGCTGGCCGTGCCCGAGATGAACGTGGTGGCGAAATCGCCTACCGCAACGGCCATCGCCCGGCAAAACTTGGGACTCTCGCTCCCGTACTGGTGGGCGTAGTCGTAGGCCGACGTCTGGGCGGGATTCTCCAGCGGCACGAGCACCGCGTCGGGCCGGTCGGACCTCATCGCCATGCAACTGATCGTCACGTCCTTGCCCTCGGCGCCTATGCCCGTGCTGGCCGGAAAAACCTGCTTTGCCCAGCCCGGCGGCTTCAGCCCGGCCGCGAACTTCAAGTCCCGATAAAAGTCGGTCCGAGCACGGTTCAGTTCGCGATACCGCTGCACCTGCCCTTCCATTCCGGTGATGTCGCCCAGGTAAAGCCAGGTGCGGACCACTTCCTCGAAGCGGAAACCGGCCGCCGCCAGCCGCTGATCGGCCAGGCGAAAGGCCGAAATCGTGCGATCATAGACCGATCCCCCCTCATTCTTGCAATGAATGTCCGCCACGTGCACCCAGGTAATTCCGTCGTGCCGGGCGATGACCGTGTGCTCGCCCTTTCGTACGATTTCCACATCGCCTTGCCCGCGCCCCACGCCCAATGCCTCGATCGCCAGCAGCTTGCCTTCGCAGGGCGGCTGAGATATGTACGTGGTCGCCGGCAGTTCTTTTCCATAAAAATCACGCATTATCTCCAGGCACGCGGCCTGATCCGCCAAATCTCGCAGAAACACCGACTGCATGACGATCGACCCGGGCGCGATTTCTTTTTTAATCAATCTTTCGATGGTCCCCAGGGCATCTTCTGCCTGCTCATGGATGGTCGCTCCGTGCCGCGGCGCGGCGGCCACAAAAACGTGCCGCACCCCGTCCAGTTCGACTACCGAATACCCAACGCCCGCATTCGACTCTTTGCGGATCATCCCAGAATCTCCTCCACATTTCGATTCAATTACATTTATTGTTCACGGTGTCTTTTTACCCTGTTCGGCATTTTCCAAGGATCGCAATTTTGTTTCCAGCTCCTGCCGAGCCTGCGCCGGTAGTTTTTCATTGCCCAGCGCCTTGCGCAGCACTTCGATCGCTCCATCGGCATCCCCCTCCTGATAAAGGTACAAGGCCAGCACTTGTGCGTATTTCACTTCGTCCGGTTGCAGTTCGTAGGCTTTGCGGCACCAGGCGATAGCCTCGGTCATGTCCTTTCGCCCGGCCAGAATCACTCCTAAATTATAAGCCGCCTCGGCCGGGCGAGGGTCGGATTTTATCGCCCTGCGCAGTGCCCTTTCCGCCTCTTCCGCCCTGCCCTGCTCGGCCAACAACAGGCCCAGGTTGAAATTCGCGGCCGCACTGTCCGGTTCCATCTCCAGCGCGCGTCGCAAACACGCTTCCGCCTGATCGTTTCCTTTCATGTTGCTGTAGGCCACCGACTCATTTATCAACAGCTCGATCATTCTCGGCTCCAGGCGCCGGGCGTTTTCAAAATCTTTCACCGCCTGGGCAAAGTCGCCACGCTCCATGCGGAAATTGCCCAGATTCGCGTACGAGGCCCAATCGTCCGACCTGGCTCGCATCGCCGTCTGGAATTCCTCCACGGTCTTTTCTAACGCCTCGCGATTGGCCGGTTCCTCGATTTTTTCCGGCCGAATTCCAGCCAACGCCATGGCCGCGCGGATCCGCACGATCCGCGACTTATCGCCGGCCGCGGCAAAGAGTACTTCCGTGCTTTCCCGGTCCATCCGTCCCCCAAGCGCGGATGCCGCGCTGGACCGCACCAGCGGCGACGGATCTTTGATCGCCCCCAACATCGCCTCCCATTTGCGCGGATCGTTGCCTTGCCTTACCAGCCGCACCAGGCTGTTGCGATATACCTGATCGTTATCTCTTTGGCCGATCTCGGCGAGCATCTCGCCCAGGCGATCCCACTGGTTCTTGCGGGCAGCGTCGATCAAGGCGGCCCGCCGCAGCACTTCGGCCTGGTAATCACGCTTGTACCATTTTCGGACCCACTCGTCCGACCATGCCGCGTCGTGGTCCGTGTGGCAGATATTGCAGGCATTGGGCGAATTATATGCCATGCTCGCAGCCGGCGACGGGGCGCGCAAGGAATGATCGGTCCTCGCCCGCCCGGCAAACCAAGTCTTGGGCATGTGACACGCCACGCACTCGTTCCCCTTGCTCCCGGCGGCATGATGCCCGTGCTCCTCGGGCTTCTTGACGTATTTTTCGTGGCAAGGCATGCAGGTCTGGTAGCCCTGATACTCGGTGAACTTGAACCTTCCGGCGGGCGTGTGGCAATAATTGCAATCCAGTTTTCCGGACTTAAGGCACGGGGCCATAAGCCACGACGTGTATGTATAGTTTTCGCCCAGGTCGCGACCGTCCGGATAATAATCCTCATGCTCCAGCGTAATCAAATCGTAATGATCGAAGAATTTGTCTCCGGGACTGAAGTCCACCGATAAAGGAATGATCTTCGCGTGACACGTGACGCACAAGTCGGTGAGCTGATCGTGAGTCAAGTCCTTGTCTATAATGATTTTCATTTCCTCGGCCGAGCGGCCCTTGATTCCCGCTCGCATCAGGCGGTTGTGCTCGGCCGACGGCCCGTGGCACGTTTCGCAACTTATTCCCGGCTCGCCCCAGGTGGTTCGATACGTGTCGGTATCCAGGTCGTAATCGGTCGCCAGCCGGCTCACGTGACAGTTGAAGCACGCTGTATTGAAGGTGTAGAGCCGGTCGGTCCAAGAAAGGGCTTCGTCCCGCCGGTCCGTGAGATGTCCCGCCGCGCTGGCCGTGGTGTCGTACCAGGCCCGCCGGTTCACGTCGTATGCCACCGGCAGCACTTGCAGCCGGCCACGCTGCAAAGGAGTCAGGAAGTAGTAAATGTTCTTTCCGCCCATGACGTGCAAAATCGGATATTGCCGCCGGCCTTCAGGCCCTTCCTCCAGCACCCAGCCTTGACCCGCGCCGATCTCGGCCCTGTACCGGCGATCTCCGATCACAACGTCGCTCTGCTGAGGACTGAGCTGCTTATCGGCGAATTCGTCGCTGTAAGGCCGCATCGACATCCCGTGCCAGTACGTCGACCAAAGCTTGTTGAACTGCTCGTGGCATTCGCCGCAGCTTTTCGAGCCGGCAAACTTGTTTCCCCCGGTTTTAGCCGGCGTCGCCGGCGCGGCGGATTCGGATTGCATGTCTGGCCGCTCTCCACCTCCGACCGCCAGCGCCAGAAGTAAAACTAAAATCCACCAAAAACAAGTGCTGTGCATTTTCGCGCACCTTAACATAAAGCTGCGACCGTCAGCCGCGCTTTATCGACATAAAGCCGCGACCGTCGGTCGCGCTTTGTTTGGGCGGGATATTGGGGTCGTGGAGCTTAGTTTTTGTCCGCCAGGCCGACTTTGGTCAGCCCCGCGCGGACCGGATACCGGCCGGTAACAATTGCGGCACGCCCGGATGTGCAACTCTGCCGGCTATACCAATCGGTAAATATCATGCCGCTGCGCGAAAGGCGATCGACACTGGGCATTTTGC
>JBEKIK010000228.1:0-6546 GCA_050011795.1 Thermoguttaceae bacterium
TGCTTTGGGTGGAATCACCCAAGTTTATCGAATACGACAATCCGCCCATCGGATCGATCAGGCTATCCGAAGGGCAGATTAATTGTGCGACTTTAACGGGCGCACCCCCTGTGCCGCTGGAATAAGTTTGCCATAAATCCATACGGCCCAATTCGCCGAAGATGCTTATCACCCAATTAATTCTCGGCGAAGTCGTGGGATCGGAGGGATTGACAAAACTCAGCACGCCGGGCAATCGATTCTTGGCCGTATCATACTGGATCAGGGCCTTGCCCAATTCTTGTTGATTGTTAATACATTGAGACGCCCGGGCGGTTTCGCGAGCGGCATTGATTGCCGGCAATAATAATGCCATCAAAAGACCGATGATAAAAATCACAACCAAAATTTCGACCAAAGTAAATCCGCGGCGGTTTTTTCTTGTCGAGTCCATTTTTACCCCCTAAAAAGGGCTTGGGGATTTGGGATTGGTATTTTTCACCTCCCGCCTACAGTCTAGAACCTAAAGCATATTTTCGCATGGAACTACAAAAATTGCCAGTGCAAAGAAAAGTAATGGGTGGGGGTTAGAGATTGGGGAGTCGGGAGTGTTGATTGGGTATTAGTGGGCATTGGACAGTGGGCAGTTACCTTGTTCCCACGCCGGAGCGTGGGAACGAGGTGAAACGCCGGAGGGTGGAAACTAAGGTCTCCTGCTATAATCCGCAATCTTCACACTCACCCCCCGTATGGCGGGCTCATTCTTTCCCAATTATTAACAATTACTTGACGCGGACATCAAATTCTGCGACTATAATAGTAGGCAAATAACCGGGCCAAAGGAGGATAACAATATGAGCTGGAAAAAACGCGGATTCACCCTGATCGAATTGTTGGTGGTAATTACCATTATCGGGATGCTTGTGGGCTTGCTTATGCCCGCCGTGCAATCGGCCCGCGAGGCCGGCCGGCGCGCACAGTGCATGAATAACCAACATCAAATTTCCATAGCATTGCATCAGTACGATAGCGAACGAGGCTCATTCCCGGGCTACGTTGGCGAATATCGCACCACATTTAAAGGCGCTCTCAAACAAAGGAAGATAACCTGGTGGGTCGCTATCCTCCCATACCTGAGCCGCACTGATCTGCATGACTTGTGGAAAGATCTTACCATTCCTGCTACAAATCCGGATAATCCAACACCCGGAGACAATACTATCGCGAACAATCCCATACCGGGCATATATATGAAAGTTGCGATTTGCCCGAGTTTCTCGCCGCCATCCCCAACCGACTCATGGTTGTCTTATCGAGTAAACGTGGGCCGGATGATGGCAAATGAATCTTATCCTTCAACCACCTCCCAATTTATTTCGGCTGAAGGTGTGTTCACCGATCAATTTCAGGATGATCCAACCCTTGCCGCCCCGGAACAAGTTGTTCGCGTTTCTCTTTCATTTATTGATTCCAAAGACGGCACGTCTTCCACGCTAATGCTTGCCGAAAATGCGGCCTCTGTGCCACCCTACTATGCATACAACACACATTCTCAAGATGGATATTGGGCTCCTACTCCAAATCCAGTTGCAAAAAATCCTGACGGGATTCCTATTGCAAGTCTGGGTGTGGCTACCGATTATACACTTGCATCAATTCATGACGCGGTTGTATTAGGCTTCAATTGGGCGGATATGAGCCCCGCTACTCCCGCCGCCGTCAACCAACATCAAACGCCGAACGAAAAGGTTTATTCCAACCATCCCGGCGGAGTGGTAGTGAGTTTTTGCGATGCGCATCAATCCTTTCTCCGCACGGATATCGACCAGGTTATTTACATGCAGTTGATGTGCCCCTTTGACCGCGGCGTTTACGATCAAGCAAATACTTCAAATCCAGGCATCAAAGATCCCATTGTTGGCGGCACGACTTTGGTGCGACCGTTGGACGATAGCAAGTATTAATCCGAGCTGTTTTTAGTTGTACTACATTCACATATTTAGCCCGCCGTGAATACACGGCTGGGCAAACGGTTGAATAAGCAAAGTCCATTATTTTCGTTCCCATGCTGGAGCGTGGGAACGAGGTAAATTTCAAATCATATTTTCCCGGATGTATTTACCTCCGGGCCAAATAAGCCCATAGTCTCCTTTTCGAGAGTTGAGGGCTTATTTTTTTCACCACCTTGTTCCTCCCTCCGGCCTTTTTATCGCGCTGCGGCGGGGTAAATGAAACGCTTTATAGCGAATCCACATTTCCATCAGGGAGTTGAGAGTCCCTTAATCGATGGAAATTCACAAACCATTCTATAGAGGTATTTATACTCTAACTACATTGTTTATAATGGATTAAGTTTTTCAGTGCCCGATAAATACCTTATGATAAGGCAACTCGGAGGGCGATTCACGTGAAAAAACTATATTTGCTTCTTGCAGCACTTGTCTTGGTATCCAGCCTGGAAAGTACCGCCCGCGCCGGATCTCATGGTTATGATATCGTCGACCTTAGTACTCTCATTGGCGCTGGGAGCGGAAACAGCAGTGCAGTTGATATTAATAACAACGAGCAAATCATTGGACAGATCGGGACGAGCTCTTTTCTTTATAATATCAGCACTGGAATTGTAACCAATCTTGGCACCATGGACGTCCATGCAATTAACAACAATAATCAAATCGTAGGCGACGTATCCTCGCAGGGTTATATTTATTCCGGCGGATCGTGGATAAATTTGGGCGCTAATATTCGCTCCGCCAATGGCATAAACGACTCGGGGAAAGTTGTTGGATACGGAACTTTTGTCGTCGACGGCCAAGGCCATACAGCCGATCGCGGCTACATTTATGATAATGGCGCCGTGACCGTGCTCGGCAATTTAGTGCCTGCCGATCCGCAGGCCAAGAGTTATGCTTATTCCATAAACAACAGCGGGCAGGTTGTAGGCAAGGCCGATTATCCCAACAGGAGTGGAGGTTTGTACAACGCCTTTCTTTATTCAAGCGGCACGATGAACAATCTGGGCACATTAGGCGGCCAAGATAGTGTCGCCAATGTCATCAACAACAGCGGGCAAATAATTGGCCAAGCCGATACTGGAACATCAGGCGAACATACATTTCTTTATAATGGTTCACTGCCGCTGACAGACCTTTCCACCATTATTTTTAATAGCTGTTACGCCTCGCATTCGTACGATATCAACAATCTTGGACAAATCGTTGGCACTGCTGTTGGACTGGTTGGAGGCAGTACATGCTTTATTTATAATGGTTCCACGATGACAGACCTTAATACATTGATCGATCCGTCGTCATACTATCGCATCAGCACGGCAGTTGCGATCAACGATTTAGGGCAGATTGTAGCTACCGGCAAATTAACTGGTTATAGTAATACTCGAGCTTTACTTCTGACTCCTGCACAACGTACGTGGGACGGCGGCAGTACAACTAATAATAATTGGAGCTCTGCGGCAAATTGGAATCCGGACATCGTGCCGGTTAATGGATGCGATATCACATTTTCGGGCACGACCAGGCAGACAAACGTTAACAACACCGCGCTGACCGATGTCTGGCTTCTCACCTTCGCCAACGGCGGATTTAATATCAGCGGAAATGCGCTTAATCTAAATGCCGGAATCAACAACACAGGCAACAACACCTGGGCCATCAATTCCACACTCGCTTATGCGCAAACTTTTACCAGTTCGTCTGGCATGTTGACTATCTCCGGCAGCGTGGACAACAACGGCAATCTTTTGACCGTCGATGGTCTGGGAAATCATCTTATTTCCGGAGCAATTTCCGGGACCGGCGGACTGACTAAATCCGGATCGGGCACTTTGACGCTTTCCAGCACTGCAAACAACTATAAAGGCATCACCACGGTGACCGCCGGCGTGCTGGAGATTACCGGCGGCGTCAACATCGGCGCCACGACGTTGATCGACGTGCAAGGCGGCAAAGCAGTGCTAAAAACCACAAACGTGAACAACAACACTTTGAATATCGAGACCGACACGGATGGAACCTTTCAGATCGCCGACGGAATTCATACCATCGGCAATATCCAAGGCTCTGGAACTACGGAAGTTAACGGTCAATTGACTGCCAATTCTATATGTCAAGGCACTCTAACCATTGGTTCCGGCAGTACAGAGACAATTGCTCCCTTGCCCGACGGTCCGCTGTCCGAAAGTACACAGCTTACGGCCGTACCCGAGCCGGCGGCATTGATCCTGATTATTACAGGCATCTTCTGCCTTATGTACCGACGCATGGGCAAATAGAAGCAATTTTCATCATCTTATTCCCCCTATAGAGTGGGAACGAGATATTTCACACAGCCTCTAATTTCTCAAATGAGGAGTTTAGGGCATCTTTTGACCTCCCCTACCGTAGAGTTGGGTAAAAATCTCAACAACAAAGGAAAACGGTGCAAAGTAAATGTTAAACTTTGCCGATTATTCCGGCAGTGTAGATTAAGTGGAGTTTAATACCTATGCGCTTAAGCCAGTTATCTTCCGGCAGTGTAGATTAAGTGGAGTTTAATACCTATGCGCTTAAGCCAGTTATCTTGCCCAAATTAACATAATGTGGAGATTGATAGGCATTAAACCCATCGCGACCGACCAACCGACCATGCCGACCAACGCTTCGCGTCGGTGCCCGATGGTGCCCGTTGGTGCCCGTCGCGGCTTTACAAGTAGGAATAATTTTGCCTTTTCCCATGAATAATTCCGTATTCCACTTTCCGCCTTCTGCCGCGGGACGATTTTTAAAATCGTCCTACCTGACGGCATTGCTGCTGGCGGCCGGGGCGATGGCGGGGTTTGCCGGGTGCCGGCCGTTCGATTACTACGGACAGACGTTGCAGGCCCCGGTTTCGCCTGACATGGAGCCGCCGCGGGAAAAGTCGATGGTGTCGCTGCCCGCCTATTGCGTGGAGCCGCCCGACATCTTGCAGATCGAAATGTTGAAGATGGTGCCCTTGCCGCCGTACCGCATCGAGGTCTACGACGTATTGAAAATCAACGCCGTAGGCACGTTACCCGACCAGCCGATCAACGATTTCTTCCTTGTGGAAGGCGAAGGCACGGTAAATCTGGGACCGGCCTACGGCACGGTCCGCATCGGGGGCATGACCATCGAAGAGGCCACCCAGGCCATTACCGAGCAATTGCAGCAGATCTTGCGTCAGCCGGAGGTATCGGTGCAGTTGATGCGTACGGCCGGCACGCAGCCGGTAACGGGCCAGTATCTGGTGGGTCCGGACGGGACGATCAACCTGCGGACATACGGGGTGGTGCACGTGGCCGGCAAGACGGTCACGGAGATCAAGTTGGCGTTGCAAAAGCATTTTACGCAGTTTTTCGATTCCCCGGAGGTGTCGGTTGACGTGCTGGGCTACAACAGCAAAGTGTTTTACGTGATCACCGACGGAGCGGGCATGGGCGACAACGTGCGGCGGATCCCGATAACCGGGAACGAAACGGTGCTCGACGCCCTGGCCGCGGTGGGCGGATTATCGCAGTTTTCCAGCAAAGAGGTATGGGTAGCCCGGCCTGCGCCTGGGAATTTCGGCTGCGAGCAGATTTTGCCCGTGGATTACGCCGCCATCACCCGCGGCGGATCGGCGGCCACCAACTACCAGCTTCTGCCCGGCGACAGGGTGTTTATAGCCGAGGACAACCTGATATCGTTTAACACCTTCCTGGGCAAGCTGACCGCCCCGGTGGAACGCCTCTTTGGCATCACCTCGCTGGGCAGCTCCACCACCCGCAGCCTGCAAACCATGGGCCGAAACTACAACCGCTCTCGAACCGGATTCTAAACGCGTAAAAACGTGAATGACGGCCTAAATTAAAAGGAAGTTTGCCATGCTGAAACGAATTCCACGGATTAGTTTTGTCGTCCTATTTGTCATGGGGGCAGCGACCCTTTACTGCGCCGATTTTGCCCGAGCATCGTCGACATACAAACTACAGTATCCTCAAGGCTATGGGTGTTGCTGTATTCCCAACACCGGAGAATTTGGTTATTTTCACACGCAGTGGCGTGAGTGGCCGGGCGAGATTCGCCGCGACAAGACGTTTCCACGTTCAATAGGCATGGAACCGATTCCAGTGCCCGAGGGCCAGGAAATAATTCCTCCGCCCAAGGCCGTCGAAGCGCCTAAAGCTCCCGGTGAAGCGCAGCCGGGTCCCGGACCTCAAGAAGGCACGGAAAAGCCGTCCGAAGTAATGCCGGGTGAAAAGCCGGCCGAGCCTGGAAAGGAAACCCCTGCTTTGCCGCAGTTGCCCACCGAGCCGGGAGGGATAAATCCGACACCGAGTTTGCCGCCCGATTTAAGCCTGCCCGCGCCGCTAACTCCCAAGGAAAAAGAAGACAAAACTCCCGCTACGGAACCCAAACCGGAAAGTGAGCCGAAAACCGACTCGGCGGAAAAGGGCAAAACAGACAATCCTGCTCCGGGTCCCAAGCCGGAAGATAAAGACAAAGATAAAGGAGCACGGATTAAATCGCTTATTAATTCATTCAAACTTAGCCGCCTTGATCCGGCCAG
>JBEKIK010000229.1:0-4489 GCA_050011795.1 Thermoguttaceae bacterium
TCCTCGTCCCGGGTTTTGGCGTAAAAACCTTCCTTGAGGTAATCGTGCTCCTTGCTGCCGAATTTTTGCAGTGCATCGGCCCCCACGTGATGATTGGTCATCACCAGGGCGTCGCCCGAAACGAACGACGCCGACCCGCCCGCGTTACACCGCACCGACGCAAGCCGCACGTGCTTGAGCCACTCCGGCGCGGCCGTGAAATTGTAACGCTCTTTTAGGATTTTGTTGGGCGGACTGTTGTAGAGCCACATGCCTTCGTCGCCTTTGACGAGCGTACTGATGCCGGCTAGTAAACACGTAACGATTGCAAAATGCAAAATGCAAAGGGCAAATTTCAAATTAACGCAAAACCACATGATAACCTCCTTAAAATAATTATTGTACTCGATAACCAGGGTATTTTCTCCTGGTCACGTATTTTCCTTTACACTCGTGGATTTAAAAATCCAACCGAAACCGACCGTCATTAATATCAATGCCAGCGCCGCAAAGGCGATCAATGAGGGAATGTTTTGCTGCGGCAATCGCACCTCGACCCCCGCCGGCAATCCCTGGGGAGGCCTGAGCCTGTCGGAGTTCAGATCCAAGAGCGAGGCGGCTTTATCTTCGGAGCCTAAAACGTTTTTAGCGAATTCCCCCAAAGTCGTATCGGCTTCAACTTCAGCGGGTTTCTCGCCCGGCAGATTAAGCGTCATCCCTTTGCGCAAAGGCACGTATTGAGGCAGAAGTTGAGTATTGAGATCATAGATTTCAGAGGCCAGGCGATATAAATCCTTTTCCGAGGCCTTTTCGCCCAATTCGCCTTTTGCCAATGCCAGGCACTGGTTGGGAAAGTCGGCCTCCGCGCCGATGGGCACATGCCGGTACTGCCATTTGCCCAGCATGTTGGGAATCGTGTCGCTGAAATAAAGGAAAGCCACCAGAACGCCGGCTATTGTCCCGCCGGCAATGTAACCCGTGGAAAACAGCACACCGGGACTCATTTCCGATTCGAGTTGTGAGGTTGTGTCGCTACGTTTTCGGCGCGTGAAACCATCTACAATGTATCGTATCAGTCCGCCGGCGAAAATCGGCGTTGACGTGGAAAGCGGCAAATACACGCCAACTGCGAATGGCAGCGATGAAATGCCGCATAGTTCCATGAATAGCGCGACGGCAACGCCCAAAAGCACCAAAACCCAGGGCATTTCTTGATTGGCATTTGCCTCGGTGGGCGAATTAGATTCGATATTGCCATCGCCGGAATTCTGAGACGGTTGTTTGTGAAGTATGCCTTTGGTTATCAGCGCGAATAGTTCGGCTTGTGGAGGATAGAATTTTCTGACTTCGGTGCCGTCATCGCGACGGCTAAGCCTACCGCTGATTCCGGGATCGACAAGGAAGCGGATTTGTCCCTGCTCGTCGACCAGATATTTTCCCGGCTTCGCGCCTTGAACGTTACCCTCCAAAGCATGCCAGACATAATAATTTTTACCATCGGGAGCTTGTTCCTGCCGGGCATGTTGTCGAAGGTCTTCAACATCCAAGGGGCCGCGGAGTTGCGGAAGATTTTTGCTGGAATATATGGTGCCGACTTGATTGAGCACCAACAGAATCGCGCCTATGACAAGCGCGGATGAAACCGCGCCTATGAGTATGCTTAACTGCTGATATTTCGGCGTGGCGCCGACCAGGTACCCGGTCTTTAAATCCTGCGAAGTCGTGCCGCCGTTCGACGACGCGATGCACACCACGGCGGCCACGGAAAGGGCAATCAGCCGGTTTTGCGGATTGGTCCAACCTAGAAGCAGGAAGATCAGACACGTCAACAGCAGCGTAGCCACGGTCATGCCGGATATGGGATTTGAGGAGGAACCGATTTCGCCGGTCAAACGAGACGAAACCGTGACAAATAAGAAACCGAATAGGACGATAAGCACCGCCGCCACAAGATTTGTCCAATTCATTAACGCGGCCCACGTGAAACTGCCGCCGGCCTGGGGATCTACCCCGAGGAACGCCCAAATGGCCGCTATCAGCAGAATTGACCCGATAAAGACGATCCACAAAGGCATATCGCGATCCGTGCGCCGCGCTATGTTGCCGGCCGAACGTATCGAACTGCCCATATCGCGCAACCCGGAACGAATGGAGGAAAAAATCAAAGGCAATGCCCGGCATAAGCCGATAATCCCGCCCGTGGCCACCGCTCCGGCGCCGATGTACAAAATATACGCGCGGCGGATTGCATCAGCATCCATGGCGCTAATGAGTGTCGCGGATGGATAAAGCGGCGACGTCAAACCTTGACCGAAAAACTTTATGGCGGGAACCAGTACAAGATACGACAAAATGCCGCCGGCTACCATAACACACGAAACCCGCGTGCCAATAATATAGCCCACGCCCAAAAGCTCGGGCGACGCCTCGATGGACGGCGTTGCGCCGCTGAACCAATCCAGCGGCTTGGAAACGACGTCTTTCCAAAGCCTCATTCCGGCCATTAGAAATTTATGCACAAACGCCAATCCGAAACCGATGAACACCGTCTTGGCGGTCGATCCGCCGGTCTCGCCGATCACAAGCACGTCGGCGCAGGCGGTGCCCTCGGGATATTTTAATGTTCCATGTTGCTTGACGATGAATGCCCGGCGCAACGGGATCATCATCAAGATGCCCAGCACGCCGCCCAGGATTGAGACCACCATCACCCGGGTAATCTCCATCTCGAACCCGAGGATCATCACCGCCGGCATGGTGATGCCCACGCCAAAGGCAATCGATTCGCCGGCCGAGCCGGTTGTCTGCACGATGTTGTTTTCCAAAATCGTCGCCCGGCGTATGCCAAAGACACGCGAAAAAACCCGAAACAGCGTAATCGACAAGACAGCCACCGGAATCGATGCCGAAATGGTCATGCCCACCTTCAAGACCAGATACAAAGAAGACGCCCCGAAGACGATCCCCAGCACCGCCCCCACCAGCACCGCGGACCAGGTAAACTCGGGAATGATTTTATCGTCCGGCACATAAGGTTTATGCGTGGGAACATCCCCGGATGGAGTACGGGCACTGGATGGCGGCACTGGACTAGGCATAAAAAACACCATTTACTTGTGAAAAAAACGCTAAAACTATGCCCCATTAAACGCGAAAAACCCTTGCTAGACAAGGGCTATAATTATGGGTCAATATATGGCAATATATTGCGAAACTGCGAGTGGATTTCGCGCGACCGACCAGCCGACCATGCCGACCACGGCTGCGCCGTGGTGCCCGATGGTGCCCGCTGGTGCCCGTCACGGCTTTATGAGTTTGCCGTCGCGGCCAGGGCCTTTTCGGCCAGGAGTTTGCCGGCCCGGCGGCATTGGCCGAGAATCTCCGCCGTGGGCCGGTATTTCGCCCGGATCGGCTCGCAAAGAATTTCCCAGCCGATATCGCGCAACCGTTGTTCTAACTTTTCCGCCCCGCCTTTTCCCCAGCCGTACGAACCAAAGGCGAAACCGCTTTTTGCCCGTGGTTTTAGCCCTTCCAGATAACACAGTGCGGCGGCAACCGAGGGCATCATATTACTGTTGAGCGTCGCCGAGCCGAAGGCGACCGCGGCGGCGTCCAGAACCTCGGTCGCCAGCCGGGTAAGATTCGTCCGTCTGAGATGTATCAGCTTGACTTGCACGCCGTCTTGCGCCGTGCCTTCCAAAATCGCTTGTGCCATTTCGGCGGTTGACTCCCACATGGTATCGTAAACAATCAGCACCTTGGGCTTGGGCACAAAGTCCATCCATCGGCGATAGGCGGCCAAAATCCCGTCGGTGTGCCGCCGCCAAATTATCCCGTGGCTGGGAGCGATCGTTTCGATCTCCAACTCCTTGATGCGCTGAAGGCATGCATTCACCGATTTGCCGTAAGGCATGATGATGTTGGCATAATAGGTCTTGGCTTCTTCCATGACCGTATCAAGCGGCGAAAGGTCGTCGAACCGCTCGGCGCCGGCGTAGTGCTGGCCGAAGGCGTCCATGGAAAAAAGCAATTTCTCCTCGGGAATATAGGTGAACATCGACTCGGGCCAATGGACCATGGGCGTTTCGATGAATTTCAACGTCCGCCGGCCGAGCGAGATCGTATCGCCGGTTGCAACGATCCGCGTTTTCCACGCCGAGACGTCGAAATGTTCGGCGAGAATTTCCGCGCATTTTTTGTCGCAGACCAGCACGGCCGTGGGCATGGCGGCCATCGCCCGGCTGAGTGCGCCGCTGTGATCGAGCTCGGCATGGTTGCACACGACGAAATCCACTTTTTCCAGCGGACACAAGGCCGAGACCTTTTGCAGCAGGTCTTCGGCGTAAGGTGCTTTTACGGTGTCGATAAGCGCCGTCTTTTCGTCGCGCACCAAATAGGCGTTGTAGGTGCTGCCGCGCTCGGTGTCGTAACTATGAAAATCGCGGATCGTCCAATCGACGTAGCCGACCCAGTCGATGTTTTCTCGAAGTGTGATATTCATACTATACTC
>JBEKIK010000230.1:0-4485 GCA_050011795.1 Thermoguttaceae bacterium
CCCGGTAAAAATACCGGTTTTAGGGCATTGGCCAGATCATTGAAATTGATCACCGGCACGCCTTGCAGCTTGGCGATTTTATTGAGGTTGTAATCGTTGGTAACCAGCTTTCCTTGTAAATGTTTGGCCAAGGCGATCAGTTTCAAATCCACGGCCTGGTCTGCAAACTCGGGCAAATCCCGGTCGTAGATTTCCATGTCTATGTTAGGGTTGGCCCGCATTCGGTTAAGGATATCCAGACCGCGCCGGCCTCGACCGCGGCGGAGCCGATCAGAACTGTCGGCTATGGCCTGCAATTCGCCTATGACGAACTTGGGCATGATCAGTTTGCCGTCGATGATATCGGTTTCCACCACGTCGGCGATCCGCCCGTCGATGACCACGCTGGTGTCGAGAATGCAGGGTTTAAGCCCCTTTACGTCCTTTGCGAATTCGACATAGGGGATGATAAACCGGAAATCACTCCTGGTTTGCATCAACAAACTGACGCAAACGTAGCAAACCACAACCCCCAGCACCAATTGCACCTGATTTTGTATCAGATTGTGCATTTCCATAGGTTTCTTAATATCTGGTTCTTTTATGGGGAGGCTCTGAAAAGTCGGAGCCAATGCCAAACCTAGGCTATAGGTCATTATCAACCCTACGAGCATGCCGAAATACACGGCTGTGATCGTGTCGAGTTTTTTCCTGCGAAGTGAAATATCTAAGCCAATAATTCCCAGCGCGAGAACCATCATTCCGCCAAAGATTACCCAGGGTATCCACTCCGAATCGGCGGGGAATTGCCCAGATTTTATAAATGTAACGCTCAGAGCGGCCGCCACCAGCAAGAAAACACAACGTAGAATTATGAGACCCATATTAGCCCTTATCTCTTAGTAGGTATAATACTATTCTTTTTATAAAACATTATTTTAAACATACAGTCCCAATAGTGGAAGGGGTATCCCCCCTTTTCTCTCGAATAGAAGCAGGAAATACTTTTCGTCATGAATGACACAAAACTTGCTTTTGAACAATTGGAAGCCGCCGCAGAGGCGGGAAAACTCTCGCCCGCCGCGGTTAAAAATATCCGTAAATGGCTTACTGAGCCATACTTGGCCGAATATGCCCACCAAGTCGCCCAGCACATATCGGCCGGCCGTTGGAAGGAACTAGACGACGCTTTTTGGACAGTTATTCCCTTCGGCACCGGAGGCCGCCGCGGCCGGATGTACCCTATCGGTTGTAACGCCATTAACGACCGTACCATAGGCGAAAGCGCCCAAGGGCTTGCCGACTACGTCAAACAGCAAGTCACCCACCCCCCCCTATCTTGTGCCATCGCCTACGACACCCGTCATCAATCCAGGCATTTCGCCGAGCTATGCGCCGAGATCATGGCTGCCTCTGGCTTTACGGTCTATTTCCTCGACGGATACCGCAGCACTCCGGAGCTGTCCTTTGCCGTGCGATATAAAAAGTGCGATTGCGGCATCATGATTACCGCTAGCCACAATCCGCCCTCCGATAATGCGGTGAAGGTCTACTGGTCCACCGGAGGCCAGCTTCTATCCCCCCACGATGCGGCCTCCATCCGCTGTATGCAAAAGGTTACTACTATCCAGCGCACTGCCTTTGCCGAAGCCCTTTTGTCCGGCATGATTATTTATTGCCAAGAGGAAGTCGATCCGGCCTATATCTCAGCCGTGTTAAAACAGAGTATTGCCGGCCCCAGGGACCTGAAGATCATCTATTCGCCCCTGCATGGAGTAGGGGCCTCGGCGGTCTGCCCGGTCTTGGAACAGGCCGGTTTCAAAGACCTCGAAGTCTTTGCCCCACATGCCGCGCCCGACGGCGATTTTCCCAATGTTCCCAAGCACATTGCAAACCCCGAAAACGCCGCTGTTTTCGATGCGATTATCAATCGGGCGAAACAAATCCATGCGGATCTGATCCTGGCCACCGACCCCGACTGCGACCGGCTGGGCTGTGCAGTGCCCAAATCGCTTGCCCGCGATGCCCCCTGGATAACCCTTACCGGCAACCAGATCGGCTCGCTTTTGGCCGAGTTTTTACTTGTTTATCTAAAGGTGGCCGGACAACTCACTTCAGGCCATTACATAATAAAAACGCTGGTTACAACCGAGTTGATCCGCCGCATCGCCGACCGCTACGGCGTGCATACCTTCGGCAATCTACTGGTGGGATTCAAATACATCGGCGGCGAAATGGACTACCGCGGTCCGGAACGGTTCGTCCTCGGGGCCGAGGAATCTTACGGATTCCTCATCGGCGACCACGCCCGCGATAAAGATGCCGCCGTGGCTTCGCTGCTTCTGGCCGAATTGGCTGCCCGGGCAAAGGCCGAAGGCGAAACCCTATTTGAAAAGCTCGACGACCTGTTCCGCCTCCACGGCTGCCATGCCGAAAGCCAACTGAACGTGCAAATGCCCGGCGAAAAGGGCATGGAAGACATGGCCGCCTTGATGGCCAAATTCCACAGCGCCCCGCCAAAAAGCTTAGCCGGCCTGGCTCTTATCCAAACTCGCGATTACCTTGTCCGTAAAATCATCACCCCGGATGGTGCATCTAAACGCCTTGACGGCCCAAAAGGCGACCTGGTGATCCTGGATCTGGAAGGCGGCAATTACGTTGCCGTCCGTCCCTCGGGCACCGAGCCAAAGGTGAAATTCTACATGTTCGCCTACAACCCGCCCGAAGCCTCCACCAATCTCGACTCCATCAAATCGGCCCAAGCCAAACGCCTAAAGACCATGGAAGCCGATCTGAAAGCCTTTTCCGGCGTATAAAGCCCAAGTATTTAGCCCCCCGTGAATACACGGGGAGTTTTTAGGGAAAAAACTACTATAGACCATAGCATACATAAAGTGGTCGCTTTTCAGATCATTGGGCCTTTTTCTTTACTGGTGCGATTTGAAGACGCCACCGAGCAAACCATCGATTTTTCGCCGGTATTGTTTGGCAAGCTTTTCGGGCCATTGCAGGATGTCTCCCTGTTCTATCAAGTGCGGATCGATCCCGAAGTCCATACTCTGGTTTGGCCAAATGGCGCCGACTTTGATCCAGCAACACTCCATGATTGGCCCCGTTATGCGGAAGAATTTGCCATGCGAATGAAGCAATGTCAAACCGCTTCTATCTGACACTTGCCCGATTAGGCATCATCTCGGCAAGATCTTGGCATCTATACGTTTCACGTGACACATACAATCCAGATTGCCTGTTTCACGTGGAACTGCCATTTTACAATCTTGTGAGGTAACTAATTGGAAACCGGATCATTCCCCAGAAAATGAATATCACGCCCAGCCAATGCAACCAATCGCGATGGGAACCGCGGATAATATCTAAAATCACAACAATTGGCAGAAACACAAATGGAATACCAGGAAACAATATGTATAAATTAAGATACTCAGAAATTAGCGGTAAATGAGTGCGAACAATTTGATAGTACAAAAAATCTGTCAGTTCAAAAACGAAGAAAAAAAGCATTGCTAATGCATATAATCTGAAAAAGATTCTCCAGCGACCCCGCTCGGGAATTCGCGTAGCAAACCAAAATAACGCAATTACTTCGAATGTTATAATAATAACGTCAATAACATAAACATAATCCGAATAATTCCTATCTGTCATGGGAAACGACAATAAGTATGCCCGTTTCATCATTTTTCCTGTTGTTTCCAAGCACATAAACAGAAGCAGCAAATGTCCTGGCTGTAAATAGCCTGGTGTATGGCGAATTTTTGCCAGAATAATTATCCCAACTCCAACCAGTCCTGCTCCAGCAAGAATCTCTTGAAAAATTGCTACTCCCAAATTGAAATTCCACACGATCGGCTGAATTGGCGCGGGTGCTGTAAGGATCTTGAATAACATCGCCGTCACAGTCATCCAGGCGAGCAGGTGAATGATGCCTAGACGTGGCGGCTGCAAGTATACGGGAGAGGACGAGAGGGGCGGAAAGGCGATTTCGCAGGCTGTGAGAATGGCCAGGGGTGCGTCGGAAGATTCACCTGGGGTAGGAGTGCCGGAGGGTTTGGAATCGGCATCGGACATGCCAAGGATTATTGCCCAATCCGTTTGGCTGGACAAGTAGCCTTGTTACTGCCATAACTCCCTTATCATTATCCATATGTTGCGGTTGAATCAGATGTTGACCGCGAATTTTTCGACCCGAAGGGTCGTTTGATATTAGCCCAGCGATTTATCGTTGGGGCGGGAGGCTATCCCAAATTCTGTTCCGTCCCTACGGGACGGGCCGGGAATTACTAGACCATCCATCCCCACGATAAATCGCTGGGCTAATATAAACTGTCCCTACGGGACAAGATCTGCAAAGATGCCGGTTCCACGTGAAACCGCTATCCCTCCGGCTATTCCAACGGATTGAGCACCAGCCCGCTGAGCAGTTTGGGATAAAAATATGTGCTCTTGGCCGGCATCCGTTCGCCGCGCAGACTTACCTGGCGCACG
>JBEKIK010000231.1:0-4482 GCA_050011795.1 Thermoguttaceae bacterium
AATCGCGATGAACTTGCGCTGGAGGCCGCCCGCGAAGGCGGTAAACCGCTAGTGGATTCCCGCGTCGAGGCCGACAGGGCCATCGACGGCATGAAACTCTGCATCCAGCATCTGCGCACACAGGCGGGCGGCGAAATTCCCATGAATCTCAACGCCGCTTCCGCGGGCCGATTGGCATTCACCCGGCACGAACCGATCGGAGTGGTTGCGGCATTTAGCGCGTTCAACCATCCGCTTAACTTGATCATACATCAGGTAGGTCCGGCCATAGCGGCCGGATGCCCGGTGATTGTCAAGCCGGCCAAGGCGACGCCGCTTTCCTGCTTCCGCCTGGTCAATATCCTTCGTCAGGCTGGACTGCCGGCCGAGTGGTGCCAGGCGCTTGTGACCACCGATAACGATGTGGCTACCGAGATGGTCGCAGATCGCAGATTGGGTTTTTTCAGTTTCATCGGCAGCGGCCGGGTAGGTTGGCAGTTGCGTTCCAAGTTGGCGCCCGGCGCTCGATGTTCCCTGGAACACGGCGGAGTGGCGCCGGTCATCGTGGCGGCTGATGCCGACTTGGACAATGCCCTGCCGCTTATTTGCAAGGGCGGATTTTATCATGCCGGGCAGGTCTGCGTTTCGGTGCAGCGGGTGTACGCCGATAAGGCCATCGCCCGAGAATTTGCCGAGCGCTTGGCTGGTTTGGCCCGGGGGCTGAAGGTCGGCGATCCAACGCTGCCGGAAACCGAGGTCGGCCCGTTGATCCGCGAGTCGGAAGTAAAACGCGTGGACGAGTGGGTTCAAGAAGCTATTGCACGCGGCGGGGAAGCACTGTGCGGGGCTAAAGCGATTTCCTCGCGATTTTATGCGCCTACAGTGCTTTATAATCCGCCGGACGACGTGCGCGTGAGCAAGCACGAGGTATTTGGCCCGGCGGTTTGCGTTTATTCATATAATAACATTGATGAAGCCATCGCCCGAGCCAACGCCTTGCCTTACGCATTTCAAGCGGCGGTGTTCACCCGCGATCTGGACACGGCCTTGCGCGCCACCCGGCGCTTGGACGCGGCCGCGGTGATGGTCAACGACCATACCGCATTCCGCGTGGATTGGATGCCTTTTGCCGGACTGAAGGAATCGGGCCTGGGCGTGGGCGGGATCCAATATACGATGGAAGAGATGCAAATCAAGAAGTTGGTGGTGATTCGATCGAAGGAATTGTAAAGATAGTGGCGAGTGTGTTTATTGAATGTCATGTTAACAATGTCGTATTCTTAGTTTAGCCCCGGAGCTTGCTCCGGGAGTTTTTACCACAATGGACATTCCCTTTTTAGCATCGATCTTCGGCAAGCACGAATTCGTCGTGCGGCGGTTACATTCGCTGCTGGGATTGATTCCGATCGGAGGATTCCTTTGCTTTCATCTGGCCACCAATGCCAGCATATTGGACGGGCCTTCGACTTTTCAAATGCGGGTTAATATTATTCATCAACTCGGCCCTGTAACGCTTTCCGTGCTGGAATGGGGCACGATTTTTCTGCCGATTTTGTTTCACGGCATAATCGGATTGATTATCGTATCGCGGGGGAAACGCAATCTGCGGCATTATCCATATTTGGAGAACTGGCGTTATACGTTGCAGCGCGTCACGGGCGTGGTGGCCATGGCCTTCATAATTTTTCATGTGTTTCAGATGCACGGCTGGTTTCGCTGCCAGTGGTGGACTGAGCACGTCGCCCGGCCGTTTGGCGGGGCGCGATTCGATTGGGAACATGCCACGGCATCGGCCGCAACCGTGCTTGAAGGATCAAAAATCTTTGCCGCCATCTATTTCGTGGGCATAGTTGCCGCGGTGTATCACCTAGCCAACGGGCTGTGGACGATGGGGATCACCTGGGGCGTTTGGACCACTCCGAATGCCCAGCGCTGGGCGAATATCCCCTGCGCCTTGTTCGGACTGGCATTGTTGACTATCGGATTGGGCGCCCTTTTTGGATTTTTAAACGTCTCATTGCCGTTTGTAGACATAGTAGTTAGATGATATCAAACAATGTAGCGTCAAACACCCGGCATAAGTGCCGGGGATAAACCATTATTCCGCGACCAACGGTCGCGGCTTTATGAATACATATTTCTAACCACTAACCACTAACCACTAACCACTAATTGATGACAACTCCGCGCGTAATGGTCGTCGGCGGCGGATTGGCCGGGCTGGCGGCCGCTATGAAATTGGCCGAACTGGATTGCGGCGTGGGCCTGATGAGCCTTTTGCCGGTCAAGCGTTCGCACAGCGCATGCGCCCAGGGCGGAATCAACAGCGTCATCGTTCTTACCCGGCAACTCGGCGACACCGAATGGAAGCATTTTGACGTCACGCTCTACGGCGGCGATTTCCTGCAACACCAGCCGCCGGTCAAGGAATTGGCCTACTGGGCGCCGAGGATCATCGACCTGATGGACCGGCTGGGCGTTACCTTCAACCGCACGCCCGAGGGTTTTCGCGATCAGCGGCGGTTCGGCGGCACGCTTTATCGGCGCACGGCTTTTGCCGGGGCGACCACCGGGCAGCAATTGCTCTACGCCCTGGACGAACAAGTGCGGCGCTGGGAAGTTGCCGGGAAGGTGACGAAGTTTGAATTTTGGGATTTTTTGGGGCCGATTATCGATGGCCAAGGCCGCTTGCGCGGTTGCGTCGCCCAGGACCTCCTTAGCATGGAGATCCGCGCGCTGCCGGCCGACGCTTTGATCATCGCCGCCGGCGGATGCGGACTGATCTTCGGCCGCTCGACCAATTCGATGGCCTGCAACGGCAGCGCGGTAAGCCGGGTGTTTCAAGCCGGAGGGCGCTACGCCAACGGCGAGTTTGTGCAGGTGCATCCCACGGCCATTCCCGGTGCCGACAAGTTGCGCCTGATAAGCGAAAGCGCCCGGGGCGAAGGCGGGCGGGTGTGGGTCCCGCGCAAACCCCAAGATCCCCGTCCCGCTCATGATATTCCAGAGCGAGAGCGATATTATTTCCTCGAAGAGCGCTATCCCCGCTACGGCAACCTTGTGCCGCGCGACATCGCCACCCGGGAAATCTTCAAGGTATGCGTGCAAGAGGGCTTGAGCGTAGAGCCGGATCGGATGTGCGTATATCTCGATGTTTCCGGCCTACCGCGCGAGCTGTTGGATCGAAAACTCTCGGGCATTTTGGAGATCTATCAGAAATTCCAGGGCGTTGATCCGCGAGGGACGGCAATGAAGATTTTTCCGGCCGTTCATTACAGCATGGGCGGATTATGGTGCGATTACGAGCGCACGGCCGAGGGCGGCCTGGCCCTGGGTTCGCCGCGGAATCAGCAGACCAACATTCCTGGAATTTACGCCGTCGGCGAGTGCGATTACCAATTCCACGGTGCAAACCGCTTAGGCGCGAATTCGCTAGTGGCCTGCATTTTCAGCGGCCTGACCGTTGCGCCGGGCGTGATGGCTTCAATCGACAATCTGCCCGGCGGAAATGCCGCCGATCAGCCGTCCTCGTTGTTCGATCAGGCGGTTTACAGGCATCTGGCCGGGTACAAAACCATGTTGGCGCGTCCGGAGGGCGGGCCGAATCCATATACGTTGCACCAGGAACTCGGCCGACTGATGACCGAAAGCGTAACGGTGGTGCGGCATAATCCGGATCTGCAATCGGCCTACGATAAGCTCCGCGATATGGAAGCCGAGGCCCGGCATTGCACGCCGGCGGATCGCGGAAATTGGGCGAATCAAAATGTAGTCTTCATCCGGGCATTGCAAGACATGTTCCCGCTGGCAAAGACCATCGTAAAAGGGGCCTTGATGCGCGACGAGTGCCGGGGCGCGCATTACAAGCCCGAGTTTGCCATGCCCGACATCACCGCCACGGATCCGGCCGATAAGCGGCGTCAGGCCGAGGCCTGGTGCGATCGGTTCGAGGAAAACAATCGCAAATGGCTGAAAACGACCGTGGCCACGCCAGGTCCGGACGGCGAACCGTGGATTTCGTACGAGGACGTGGATACATCGATCATTCCGCCGCGCCCGCGTTTGTACGGCATGGTCGGCGGGCAGGCGATCGAAGAAGTTTGGAAGGAAAGAGGTCGGAGAGAAGGGGTCAGAGGTCAGAAATAGTTTAGCCGCGACCCGAAGGGGAGCGTGGAAACATAAAGCCGCGACCGTTGGTCGCGCTTTGGTGCGCAAGATGGGGGATTGTTTTTATTGGCGAGTGGATCATGGATAACGATGTCAAACCAAAAATGCCGACGATTTCGTCGTTTCTGGTTCGCGTGTTGCGTCAGGACGGGCCTGGACGGCGAAGCTACTGGGAGCGGCACTGCGTGGCCTACGAGCCGAACATGAATTGCATCAGCGTGCTGCAAAAAATCGCCGAACTGTCCAGGACCGCCGAAGGCAAACCCGTTGCCCCGGTGGCTTGGGAGTGCAATTGCCTGGAGGAAGTCTGCGGGGCGTGCACGATGATAATCAACG
>JBEKIK010000232.1:0-4477 GCA_050011795.1 Thermoguttaceae bacterium
CTGATCGGTCCAGCCACGATGTTTTTTAAGCTTATCCATGTCAGTCTTTGTAGGGTGGGTGCTTGCACCCACGCGGTCGTTCTTTTGCAATGTAACGCGTGCGTGCAAGCACGCACCCTACTTCTCCATGTCAGAAACTTCCCGTCAGGCCGTTGTAGATCATTTCGACGGCCAACAGCAGAACCACCACCGCAAAGACCTTGCGTAAAATTACGCTCTTTGCACTCTTCAGAAAAACCGTGGCCAACATTGCGCCAGGAAGGACTCCGAGCACGACCGGCATAGCCAAACCGGGGTCGATATAACCGCGGTTAAGATACACGCCGGCGCTGGCGGCCGCCGTCACGCCGATCATGAAATTGCTGGTGGTCGTGGAGACTTTAAATGGAATCCGCATTGCTTGATCCAAGGCCAATACCTTCAAAGCGCCGGAACCGATACCCAAAAGTCCTGAAAGCCCGCCGGCCAGGAACATCAAACCGAAGCCCGTGGGCACGCCGCGGACGTGGTAGGCGATTTGCCCGTCAGGGCCGGGATAGGCCCCGTCGAATTGCAAATATGCCGCAATCCGATCGGGCCGTTCGATTCCCGGTTTTGCCGGGCGAGGGCGGCTCGACAGGTATGCCGATCCGATCAATACAACACCAAAGATTACAGCAACGATGTCGGGCGACAATCGGGCGGCAACGCCGGCGCCGACCAAGGCCCCGACGGTCGTGGCGATTTCCAGGAACATGCCAATTCGCAAGTTGGTAAAGCCCTCCTTGACATAAACCGCCGCCGCACCGGACGAGGTTGCGATTACCGAAACCAACGATGCGCCGATGGCATAACGGATATCCACTCCAAAAACCAGGGTCAAAAGCGGCACGATGACCACCCCTCCACCCAGTCCGGTCAATCCGCCCAAAAACCCTGCGGCCAGTGAGCCGAGCCAGATCAGACCCGTAAATTCCAGTACGTTCATGGCCGCATCCGTATTCGCCCGGCAAATCGCATTCGCCCGGCACGAGCGCCGGGGCTAAACATGAAAGTACGATCCGCCTATTAGTTTTTCGGTTTGCGTCTTCTACTAGCGCCTACAAAATGTTTTCCCTGCTGCGATTTGGCCGAAGTTTCACTTTCGGCACTTTCTTCCGCGCTCTCGAACCTGAGCGGAGCGTCGGCGTGTGGATCGGTAACGCGGATGGCGACCTTGCCGCTTAAAAGGTCGTCGAACAGCCGGCCGACGAATTCGGCTCGCCAGCCCAGGGCCAGGCGGGGCGGGATTTTGGGTTTTATTTTGCGAATGTCGTAGGCAATCAGTTCGCGGATGTCGTTGGGCGTGCCCACGATCGTGGGGGCCAACTGGGCCTGGCGGCAGATGCTTCCCAAGGCGGCAAACAGGAATTGTCCCAAAACCGAGAGTTGCGGCATTTGGTTGCCGTGGATTTTCACGGGAAGTTTTTCCTCGGGCAGGTCCAGCCCACGCTGAATGCAGGCGGCGATTTCGTCCACGCGGCGGAGCAAATCGCCCCGTTCCATGCCCCGCAATGCGCGGATATGTCCGGGATCGGCCGTTCCGCGCCGGGCAAGCTCGACGATCAAGTCGTCGCGAATCACCCGCCGGGCGGGTTGATTGCGGCGTTTGGCTTCGGCGTCGCGCCAGCGATAGAGTTCCCTGAGAACGGCCAATGCCCGGCTGTCCAGACCGGTGTTGCCCGACACCCTATGCCAGCGGTCGTGCAATATGGATTTTTCCGCCTCGTCCTGCCAGGTCGCCATTTCCTCCTGCATCCAGGTTTGCCGGCCGAGTTGATCGAGGCGCTTGCCCAGCAGGTTGCGAAGGGCGGGCAGGTACAGGGCGGCGGTCAGGGCATATTCGATCTGCCGCTTGGAAAGGGGACGGCGGCGCCACTCGGTGCGGGTTTCGTGTTTGGCGAACTTGTGTCCCAGCAGCTTGGACACCAGCGTGCCGTATCCGGCCGGATATTCCATGCCGGTCAGACCGGCGGCGATTTGCACGTCGAACAGTCCGGCCGGGCGGCGGCCCGTGGCATGTAAGCAAAATTCCATTTCCCCGCGCCCGGCATGGACCACGGTTTCGTGCCCCTCGGCGGCAACGAGTTCCCAAAAAGGAGTCAGGTCGCCGATCTCGACGGCGTCGATCGCCGCCAGTTCGTTTGCTGCCGACACCTGCACCAGGCAGAGCACGGGCCGGTAGGTGTGCTCGGATACGAATTCGGTGTCGAAGGCGATCGACTTGCACGCTGCCAACGCCCGGCAGTATTCCTTTAACTGATCGCTTGTGGTGATGTATTCGTACTGCATGAGATTTTAGAAGAACAAGAAGGTTGTAAGGATAAAAATAGGTATCAGGATTGCGCCGCTGTAGAGTAAATACCCGAAAAAGCCGGGCATTTTCAGGCCCGACTTTTCGGCAATGGCCTTGACCATGAAATTCGGCCCGTTGCCTATGTAGGTGTTCGCGCCCATGAACACCGAACCCAGGCTGATTGCGGCCAGCAGGGGTTCGGAAACGCCGGCAACGGGCAAGGGCAATCCCAATTTGGCCGTCACCGATTGGGCCGCGGTGAAGAAGACCACGTAGGTCGGGGCGTTATCGAGCACCGACGACAAAGAGCCGCTGGCCCAGAAAAAGTGCCAGGGCCGGGTCAAGCCCAAACTCGGGCCGCCAATGGAAAGGATCTGCAAGGCCGGCTGCATGGTGATAAAAATGCCGAGGAACAGGGCCGCCACTTCGATGATCGCGGCGTAGTTGAAATTATTGTCTTTCCGCACTCCTTGGCTGCCCAGCGCCAGGGAAAGGCCCACCAATAACAACTGCACTATCTCCCGTAAGTATAACCACGGATGCCAGTCGGTGCCGGGTATCGACTTGCCGGGATCCAAAAAGGCCGCCGAAAGCACCACGCCTAAGAGTAAAAGGACATTCGGCCAGATGCCGTTGAGTTTCAGGGGACGGACTTGCGTCTCATCGCGGACGATATCGGATATTTCTTCATGCGGATAGTACCAAAAGCGGTCCCAAAAATAATAAATCACTATTAACAGTCCATTTACGAATAGCCACTGTTTCCAGAAGGTTATGGTGTACAAGAAGGGAACTCCCAGCAGGTATCCCAAAAACAGCGGCGGGTCGCCCAAGGGCAAAAGGCATCCGCCGCAATTGCAGACCACAAAGATGAAGAAGATCACCGTATGAACTACGTGTTTTCGTTCACTATTGGTTTCCAGCAAAGGCCGGATTAAGAGCATGGCCGCGCCCGTGGTGCCAATGACACTGGCCAGCACCCCGCCGACCAACAAAAACACGGCATTGGTGAAACTATGTGCGCGAAGATAGCCCTGGATGCGAATGCCGCCGCTAATGACATAAAGGCTGAACAACAGCACGATGAAGGGGACATACTCCTTGAACATCGCATTGGCGAAGACATTCCAGGTCAGTTCGTAATTAGGCCCTGATTGACTGGGCAAAGCGACGTGATGGGCGGGCCAATGGGCTTCGACGGGCTGGTGGTGAATCCAAAGGTAATATCCCAATGTGATCGCCGCCAAAACGGCCGCTACATAAAAACGATGCAGGTTGCGTTCCCACCAATGCTCGGTCCAGTGCAACAGGGGAAATATCGCGATCACGCCCAACATCAAAGCGAAGGGCAGCACCATCCACAGCGGCGGCGTATGGACTTCGATTTCAGACGGTTTTTCCTTTGTCGTTTGGGCTTGTGATGGGGCTGAGTGATTGTTTTGGGTTGCGACTATCGCGGAGGTCGCCTGCTCGGGAAGATCAAACCACAATGCCGCCAGATAGACGGCAACTAAAATGCCGATGCCGAAAAGTACGAATTTGCTCGATCCGGCGGAAGAATTCACGTCGGCCATCCGATTCTCGGTGTACTTTGTGATGTGTTGTTAAAAAGAATCCGGTATTTTGAGGATCAATAGTAAATGATATTGAAAAAGCTGAACCTTGCAATCTAGGCTAGATTTTACCGAATTTTCCACTCGCCCTACATTGCCCAGACTTCCCATGCAATTTGAATGTGTGTGTCATTTAGTGTTAAAATGGGAAATCAGTCCAAGGTTTACTTGACATTTTTTTTAAGTAAGCAATACTATTCTCTTTCAAGGATTATTTTTCAATTTTTCTTTTTTAAAAGGGGAGTATGATTTTTTTCCTTTCAGGACAGGATTAGTCCGGAAGTTTTACTTTTTCGAGAAGGAGCTTGATCGTGCCGAAATCCGTATTGGAAGCGATCAAACTGGGGCAATGGGATTTTGAACCGCCGGAGGCGGATCCCGCTGCATTCGAGGCCGCAGATGCCATGCCCGGCACAAAGGAAAAACTACTCGTGATGGCCGAGCGTGTCCAGCGTGGTTTGCCGCTCTGGCACGAAGCAGACCGTGAAGAATTAGACGCCCCTCCGCCGTCGCGAAGGAATTTGGAATAATTCCTTCTTAAATTTTGTGC
>JBEKIK010000233.1:0-7287 GCA_050011795.1 Thermoguttaceae bacterium
CTGAAAATCTTCATGGGCAAATACGGCGAGGCTATCGAACTGATGACCGGCCGACAGTTTAACGTCTGGGAAGGCGGCGCGCGATTCGGCGTGTACGATTACTGGACCGACGCCCATTTGCTTCGCGGCCATGAAAACTTTGCCGCCAAAAAATACACTGAAGCCCTGGCCGACTACCAGGCGGCCATCGACTTCCCGGCAAACTTGCAAGTTGCAAAGACCCGGCGTGGCGGCCGAGCGGCGGAGGTCTCATACTGGATCGCAACCGCCTATGCGGTCTTGGGCGATCAGGAAAAGGCCAAGGCATCGTTCCAGGAATCCGCCGCCGAGTTGCCGCGCACCGGCCAGAATGATGTGCTCCCCGCGTCCGATAGATCCGTGCTATCGTACTACCGGGCGCTTTCCCTGAAAAAACTCGGCGAGGACGATAAAGCCGCCGCTATTTTCCAGCAATTGGTCACATCGGGAAACAATTCCCTGGATCGCGGGTCAAACGCCGACTTTTTCAGCAAGTTCGGCGAACGGCAGTCGCAACGCACCCGGGTGGCATCGGCACACTACATCGTTGGCCTTGGCCGCCTCGGGCTCGATGCAACCCAGAAGGCCAAGGATGAATTCAATCAGGCGCTAAAGGTTAAACCCGATCACCTGGGCGCGAAAATAGCCCTGGAAGGACTTAAATAATGCCCCATTTTTTGAATATGATCTAAACAATGTCGTATCCATCGTTTAGCCACGGAGCTTGCTCCGGGAGTATTTCCGCAATGAAAACATATGACGCGACGTTATTTGCCCGATTATCAATAGCCCGGCTTGTATACAGAACAGGCAAGGCATGGTGTAATAATTAACTCTACCCCGGGCATATTCACCCGCGGCTAAATATGTTAATTTTGCTATGTGCGTAGTTATATTTATATCAGGAGATTTATGATGAAAAAGTGTTTGGCCTGGTCCCTATTTTTTACCGGCATCCTTCTTATAACGAATATCTGTTCGGCGGAGTCCGCGAGAACGTATTTAGACTTCGATTCAGATTGGCTTTTCGGCCGGGGCGATTTTTCCTCCTCCGCCATGCCGGGCTTCGACGATTCCGGTTGGCGCAAGTTAAACCTGCCTCACGACTGGAGCATCGAAGGGCCCTTCGACGCCTCGCTGGGCAGCGCCACGGGCTACGCGCCCGGAGGGATCGCCTGGTATCGCAAACACTTTAAACTCGATTCGGCCTATAAAGGCAAGGCTGTCGCCGTGGAGTTCGACGGCGTTTACAACAATGCGGAGGTTTGGATCAACGGCCAGTTCGCGGGTAGACGGCCCTACGGATATTCCAGTTTCCAATTCGATCTGACGCCATGCTTGAAATTCGATAAGAAGGATGAAAACGTGCTTGCTGTCCGCGTGGATCATACCCGGCTGCCCGACTCGCGTTGGTACACGGGTTCGGGCATCTACCGGCACGTCCGCCTGCGCATTAACGACAAACTTCACATCGTCCCCTGGGGTGTGTTTGTCTCCACGCCCCAGATAAAAGACGACGTTGCCGCCGTCCGCATAGAAACCACGGTCGAGAACAATTCGGGCAATAAGAAAGGCTTCTCTCTGCAATCGGAGATCATCGGGCCTGACGGGCGCTTTATAGACAGCCGGGCTTCGTTGGGAACCGTGGATAACGGTTCAAAGCAAACCCTCGTTCAACAAATATCCGTCGACCGACCGAAGCTCTGGTCGCTCGACTCGCCGCTCATGTATTCCGTCAACACCAGCCTGAACGTCGGATCAAAGGCAATCGATGAGACTTCGACGCCGTTTGGAATTCGCTCCGCCAAGTTCGATCCGGACAAGGGTTTTTTTCTCAACGGGAAACCCCTGAAGATCAAAGGCGTTTGTATTCACCATGATGCCGGATGCCTAGGCGCGGCCGTGCCGGAAAAGGTCCTCGAGCGGCGTTTGCACCTCCTGCAGGATCTAGGCGTGAATGCCATTCGCACCAGCCACAATCCGCCGGCGCCCGAACTGCTGGATCTGTGCGACCGGCTGGGACTGCTGGTCATGGACGAGGCCTTCGACGAGTTTACTCCGGGAAAAAATAAATGGGTAACCGGTTGGAACGTGGGCCTGCCCGGCCGTTTCGGCTACAGCGAGTTCTTCGACCAGTGGGCCGGCGACGACATTCAGGACATGGTTTTGCGCGATCGAAACCATCCTTGCATTATCATGTGGAGCATTGGCAATGAGATAGACTATGCCAACGACCCGTTTTCGCACCCCGTGCTGGGAAAGGAATATAAACCCGAGAACCCGCCGGCCGAGGACATGGTCAAGTGCGCCAGGCCGCTTATCGACGCGGTGAAAAAACTCGACCCCACGCGCCCGGTCACGGCGGCGCTGGCCAACGTGGCCATGTCCGACGCGGTCGGTTTGTGCGAAATGCTCGACATTGTCGGATACAACTACCAGGAGCAGCGTTATGCCGACGACCACAAAAAAAATTCCAAGCGAGTCGTTTTCGGCAGCGAAAATTATCCCACTTACGGCGCTTGGCTCGCGGTCAGGGACAATCAATACATTTCCGGCCAATTTCTCTGGACGGGCATCGATTACCTGGGCGAGGCCGGACGATGGCCTTATCGGGGGGCGGATTTCGGGCTGTTGGATCTGTGCGGTTACAAGAAGCCGCTGGCCTGGTTCCGACAGAGCTTGTGGACCGATAAACCCATGGTTTATATCTGCGCCGCGACCGGCGGCGGTGAAAGAACCCGGCGCATGCGAGAAGAGGAAAACTGGAATTGGTCAAAGGATCAAACCGTTACAGTGCATTGTTATTCAAACTGCCCCGAAGCGCAGTTGACGCTTAACGATAAACCGCGACCGAAGGCGCGCTCGTCTGGCAAGTCCCGTTCGAGCCGGGCGTTCTCAAGGCCGTGGGACGCAAGGACGGCAAAACTATTTGCGAATTCGCCTTGAAAACGGCCGGCCCGGCGGCCCGGATCGAACTGTCGCCCGATGTGACCGCCCTGCAAGCCGACGGCAAGGACGTCTGCCACTTAAGCTTCCAGATCATAGATGCCAAGGGCGTGCGCGTTCCGGACGCCGCAAACGAGTTGAAGTTCGAAATAAACGGCCCGGCCGCCGTCATCGGCATCGGCAACGGCGACCTCAACGACGTCGAAGACTGTAAGGCCCCGGTCCACAAAGCATATCAAGGCCGCGGGCTGGCTATTATTCAATCCAAAACCACCGCGGGCAAGGTTACGGTAAAAGCATCGTCCAAGGGCTTGGAATCCGCCGCCGCGACATTAACCGTTGACAAAGTGCCGAAGGAATAAAGTCCGTTTATTCGGGCATTTCAAAGCGGTAGCCGATGTCGCGTATCGTGTGGATGAACGTCGGTTGTTGCGGATTCGGCTCGATTTTTGCCCGCAACGTGGTCACGCATCGGTCCACGCTCCGGCCGCTTACGATTACGCCGTGGCTCCAAACGGCATCGAGAATATCATTGCGGGTCAGGGCACGGCCGGCGCGGCGGACAAAGTATTCCAACAAACGGAATTCCTTGGCCGTCAGCGGCGTTTCCACGCCATTGCGAAACAGTTTGTGCGAGGCCAAATTCAACTCGCAACCGCCGAAACGGTGAATCTCGCCGGGCTTGGCGTCAAGGCGGCGGAGGAATGCCTTGACCCGGGCCAAAAGCTCCCGGATGCTAAACGGCTTGGTTACGTAATCGTCGGCCCCAAGTTCCAAGCCGCGGATAATGTCTTCCTCCTGCCCCTTGGCCGTGAGCATGATGATCGGCATGTCCAATTCGTGCCGGCAGATCATACGGCATACTTCGTAGCCGTTCAGTTTCGGCAGCATGATATCCAAAATTATCAGGTCCGGCCGTTCTTTAAGCGCCGCATCCAATCCTTGTTGACCGTCTTTAGCGGCTATGACGTGATAATCCCGCGCCTGGAAATTATCGGCCAGGCCGCGAAGCAGCGTGGCGTCGTCCTCGATGATCAATACTTTGTGCGACATAGATTTTTCCTCAGAGCCGGGGCGTGTCAGGTGCGGAATTACCGGGGCGACACGCCCCGGCTCTGACTTTTTATACGTCATTCTTTTTCTTACGCTCGTTAAACAATATGGTTCAGCGGCAATTTGACCGTAAATGTGCTACCGGCATTGGGCCGGCTGGCGACTTCAACGCTTCCGCCATGAGCAGTAACGACGAACTTCACGATGCTCAAACCCAGGCCGCATCCGCCGGCGCTTCGCGACAGCCGGCGGTCGACCTGATAAAACCGTTGAAATATCTTTTTGGCCGCCGCCCGGGAAAGTCCGATGCCGTTGTCGGTAACGGCACTGCACACGTTGCCATTATTGGAGTATGCCCGCAGGACGATGTGTTTTTCGTCGCCGGTGTATTTATAGGCGTTGTCTAATAAGTTTAGAACGACGGTGACCAAGGCGTCGACATCGGCCTTGATTGCAGGCAAATCCGCGGACAGATCGACCTCCAAGCGGCAACCGGGCCGATCAAACCGTTCTCGAACCGCATCCACCGCTTCGTTAATAATCGTGGCAGGCGATGTATCGGCGAATTGGAAGGCGTGTTTGTTGCGCTCCATGCGCGAAAACGCCAAAAAATTATCGATCAGCCGGCTCAATCGCGTGTTTTCCTTGGCGATCAACTGCAAATATTCCCTGGTTTTATCGAGATCCAGCGATTTTTCGTCCAGTAGGGTATCGACCAATAGCCGGATCGAGCTTAGCGGCGTTTTCAGCTCGTGCGAGACGGTTGCCACCAGGTTGTTTTTCAGCCGAGCATGACGCAATTGGTTGCGAAAGGCCTGGGCCATAAGTCCCGCCAAAATGCCGATGGCCGCGATGACTAAAATGCCGGTCCATAAGTATATCGCGATGCGGCGATTCGCGGCGGCATCGGACGGACCGCCTTCGAGCCAGGAGAGCGACATTTGCCAATTGGGTAAATACTTGCCCGCCGGAAGCGAATAAAAAACATCGGCTGCCGAAGCTTCGGCATTCGGCGGCCTAAGGGTAATAGCAACTTCGCCCGGCAGGGTAGACTGAGCCATTACTTCGTTGCTTTGTGATAAGATGGTTTCTGTGCGCCAAAGAGCCGTGATATGACCGTCGGGCAAAACCAGATACCAAACCCCGGGCATTGGACTCGACTGCAAAGCAGTCTCTGGCCGGGCAGGCGATATATTTAGTTCAATAAACCGCGCTGCCAGTTCTTCGGCGGACAATAGCGGCAGTTTTGCTCGCTCTGCCGTCAATTGTTTAAGCTCTTGCATCAAAAAAAGCCGCTGGGAGCCGGTCATCTCCGGATCATTGTAATGATCCTGCCTCTTTTGCAGTCGCAAAGCAAGTTGATCTTGTGAGGAATATTTTTGACCGCCCATCAGTTCGATCGCCATCAATTGGGCATTCGGAACGATTAGCCGGCCTTGAGAATCAATGGTATTGTAATATTTTTCATCGGCCAGCGCGCCGGTAATCAACTCGACGGCCGCCTGGCGGTCGCCTGATTGCACCAAGCATCGGGCCTGAGCCTGTAACGCCCGGGCGGCAAGGTTAACATCGTTGGTTTCCCGGGCAATCGTTGCATAAGCCTTTGCGGCCGCGGCCGGATCGTTCGCAGTGTATTCCAAACGCCGGGCTACCGACCAGTCAGATGCGGAAGAAGAGATCTCATCCATTTGATCCGACGGAGCGACCGGCGGGGCGGGATATATCAGCCGACCTTGGGCATCATGGCAAATCACGCTGTCGGCCCAGTGGGAGCGAACGCATTGGGCAAAAACCGCCGAAGCGGATTCCGTCTTAGCGGTTGTCCAAGTATTACTCCCCTCGCCCGTTTCGGGAGAGGGGCCGGGGGTGAGGGCCGGTCTTGGAGAAACTCCAAAGTTATTCTTGAACACTCGCTTAGCTGCGTTCTCGAAGGGGACAGTCCCATTTTCGCTGCGCGAAAATTGGGACAGTCCCCATATATCCAAATTATTGACGCGATCACGCCAAAATTGTTCCAAGCGTTTTTGTGCATCGGCCAGATCGCGGCGGTAAGCGTCTTCCAGCGTTGTGCGCATTGCCAATCGCTCGTTTTCGATAGCGCGATTCATAAACCACAGCAGACACGCCGTGGGCGTCAAGACCACGATCAGCAGTAAGGAAAGCATGGGCCACAACCGCAAGTCATGGCCCATGCTGTTTTTGGAAATGGTCATTAAAACACACTCAATCGATTAAACCCTTAGGTTATTAAGCCCACGGGTCGCAGCCCGTGGGCTTGTTACAATTCTATTATTTTATTTTCAATGTCTCCACGATTTTGTCGAACTCGGCGCGGTGGGCATCGAGTTTGTCGGGGTCACACATACTTATTAAGAAATGTGCTTTATTTGTTTGGCCCATCACAAACACTGAATAGCCGGTTTTTTTGTTACTTTGAAAGGTGTAATCGGCGATCACGCTAAGGGCCGGCAAACCACCTATAGTGATTTCTTTCCAGGTATCGGGCCGGACTTTGAAGTCTTTTAGCTCTTTACCTTTTTTCTCGATGTATTTATCGGCCCAAGATTTCAGGGCCTTTTTCGGATCGGCTTTACGATCTTTGGCCTCGTCATCTTCTAACTTTGAGACGGTGAGCATATTGAGGGCTGTTTCCTCGGGATCGAGCAGAACGACGAGCTTAGAGTTATCTTCGTCAGGTTTATTTTGACTATAGAAGTACCAGCCGACGGGGGCGGAAATCGAGAAGTTCCATTCGTCGTCTTTGTAAGTTCTCTTTTCGCCCGGCTTATTGATGCCGATTTGTTCCAACTTGCTAATTACGCTGCCAGCCTCAATTTTGACGATGTATCGATTGGCGTCATTTGAGATCCAAATAGTTTGATTTGCTATGCCGAGTTGGACCTTATAGCACTCGAATTTTCCGGCGGGTACTTCGATTGTCTCTTTGCCGACAACCTCAAAGGGAAGTTCGAGCTTGTCGTTGCTTAAAGGCATATAAATAGGCACATTGGCATTGTAACCATCGGCCAAGGGAAGCCGCTGGAAAACATGATATGCTTGCCCCATATCGTAATAGACTTTGTTGAGTGATTCCTTGCGAGTAGAAATCTTCTTGCCGTTTCTAAACACCGTCACAACGACTTTGTCTGGTGAATAATCGGCTTCGATGTTGCCTAAAAGAGAATGATGCCAGAAGCTTTTTATGAGCTGAAAGGAGGTTGTGTCGGCGTCGACTTGGCTAAGGCACCTGTTGTCGCCGCCGGCAAGAAC
>JBEKIK010000234.1:0-4461 GCA_050011795.1 Thermoguttaceae bacterium
ATACCGGGGAAAACTGATTTAATGCACATATCCTTAATAGTTGTTTGTTGATTGACGCATCTCATTTATTTATCAGTAGTTACGGCACATATTCTATTTTTTGGCACGTAGCTTGCTTTTTTCATTTGGCTAATGAACTCGGCTGCCATTTGTGGCCCTTGCCGTGTGTTGGGGTGACAGTTACACTATCACCTCTCAGAAGCCCAAAAATGAGGCGAGTGTGTAACTGTCGCCTTAATATGTAACTAAATTAGGAGGAAATCCGCTGTGCCGAAACAGATGGTTTTTGAAGACGCAGCCCGGCAGCCTTTGGCCGCGGGTGTAAGCAAATTGGCTCGGGCCGTGGTTAGCACGTTGGGTCCCAGGGGACGCAATGCGGTATTGGATAAGGGGTGGGGTTCGCCCAAGATCACCAAAGACGGCGTGACCGTGGCCAAGGAGATCGAACTGGACGATCCTTATGAGAACCTGGGGGCCCAGTTGGTCAAAGAGGCCGCCACAAAGACCAACGAAGTGGCCGGCGACGGCACCACCACGGCTACCCTGCTGGCCGAGGCGATTTATCGGGACGGATTGCGGATGGTGGCCGCCGGGGCCGATCCGATGTCGCTTTCGCGCGGCATCCAAAAGGCCACCGAGTCCGTGACGAAATACATCGAAAAAATGGCCACTCCGATCAATGAAAAGGATAAAAAAGAAATCACCCAGGTGGCGACCATCGCGGGCAACGGCGATCCGTCAATCGGCTCCGTGCTGGCCGACGCCTTCATCAAGGTGGGCAAGAACGGGGTGATTACGGTCGAGGAAGGCAAGCAATCGGAAACTTACGTGGACGTGGTTGAAGGCATGCAGTTCGACCGCGGCTTTTTATCGCCCCATTTCGTCACCAATCAGGACGAGCAAACGGTGGAATTTGAAAAATGCCTGATCCTGATTCATGAAGAAAAAATTTCCAGCGCCAAGAACCTCATCCCCCTGCTGGAAGCGGTGAGCAAGGCGGGCAAGCCGCTTTTGATCATCGCCGAAGACGTGGAAGGCGAGGCCCTGGCAACCCTTGTGGTCAATAAGCTCCGCGGCATTCTGAACGTGTGCGCCGTAAAGGCCCCGGGCTACGGAGACCGGCGCAAAGCAATGCTGGGCGATATCGCCACGCTGACCGGTGCGCAGGCGATATTCAAGGATCTTGGGGTAACCCTGGAATCGGTCAAGATTTCGGATCTGGGCAGCGCGAAAAAAGTGACCGTTACGTCCGAAGACACCACTATAGTCATCGGCGGCGGCAGTAAAGAGGCCATTGAGGGCCGGGCCGAACAGATTCGCAAGGAAATCGAGACCACGACCAGCGAATACGACAAAGAAAAACTGCAAGAGCGTCTGGCAAAATTGGCCGGCGGAGTGGCGCAGATTCACGTCGGCGCGGCCACCGAGACCGAAATGAAAGAGCGAAAGATGCTGATGGAAGACGCCCGGGCAGCCACGCAGGCCGCCTTGGCCGAAGGGATCGTGCCCGGCGGAGGAGTCGCCTTGCTCCGCAGCGACAAGGCCCTGGAAAAGTTGGAACTTTCGGGCGACGAAGCGCTGGGAGCAAAGATTATCGCAAGCGTGCTTGACGCCCCGCTAAGGGCGATTGCCGAAAACGCCGGCCAGGACGGCGCAGTGGTAGTCAATCGCGTGCGCAGGATGAAAGGCAAGGCCGACGGATATGATGCCGAAAAAGATGAGTATTGCGATTTGATCGAATCGGGCATCGTCGATCCTGCAAAGGTGGTTCGCACCGCCTTGCAGAACGCCGCGAGCGTGGCCGGCTTGCTGCTTACGACTTCCTGCCTGGTGACTGATATCCCCAAGGAAGAAGACGAAAAAGGCCACGGCGGACACGGGCATGGCGGTGGAGGCATGGGTGGCATGGGCGGCATGGGTGGCGGCATGGGTGGCATGGACATGGGCGGCATGGGAGGATTTTAATACACACACATTTAAACAAGGGTGCCATGTCCACGCTAGCGTGGACATGCCTAAGGGAAATAAAAAATTAATAGCTCTATAGAAATGACAACCACAACATGCCCACGCAAGCGTGGGCATGGCACCCATTATAAAATAACATAAATAATAACCAATCAACCTACAAATAAATGAGGAATTAGTTATGAAGGATATCAACCTGAAGCCGTTGGATGATCGAGTGGTTGTGGAGCCGGTTGAAGCCGAGGAAGTCACCGCGGGCGGCATAGTCCTGCCGGACACCGCCAAGGAAAAACCCCAACGAGGCACAGTCTTGGCAGTTGGGCCGGGCAAACTGCTGGATAACGGCCAACGGGGTAAACTGTCGGTGGCCGTGGGCGATGAAGTGATCTACGGCAAGTACAGCGGCTCGGAGGTGGAAGTCGACGGGCGCGAGGTAAAAATTCTCCGCGAATCCGACATTTTGGCCAAAGTGGTGAAGTAAAAAGGATGAAGGATGAGGGATGAAGGATGAATTGTAATAGCGATCAGCGTTCAGCTATCAGCAGTCAGCCACAACACGTTCTCATGCTGATAGCTGATGGCTGATTGCCGATTGCTTCGTGATAACTGAAAACTGAAAACTAATAAAGGAACCGCCAAAAGTGGCTAAGCAAATTTTATACGAACATCATGCCCGCGAGCGAATGCTCCGGGGAGTGGAAAAACTGGCCGACACGGTCGCCATCACACTGGGACCGACCGGACACAATGTAATATTGGATAAATCATACGGCGGTCCTACCGTAACCAAGGACGGCGTAACCGTGGCCAAGGAAATCGAACTGGAAGACCGGTTCGAGAACATGGGGGCCAAGCTGGTTAGCGAAGTCGCATCGAAGACCTCGGACGTGGCCGGCGACGGCACCACGACCGCCACGATATTGGCCCGGGGGATTTTCCGCGAAGGCCTGCGCAATATCGCGGCGGGCAGCAATCCCGCAGCCATCCGCCGGGGCATCGACAAGGCCGTGGAAGCAGCCGTCGCCAATCTGTACACGATGGCTAAAAAGGTCACCAGCAAGGAAGAGATCGCCAACGTCGGGGCGATCAGCGCTAACAACGATCACGAGATCGGCAACCTGCTGGCCGAGGCGATGGATAAAGTCGGCAAGGACGGCGTAATTACCATCGAAGAAGGCAAGACCGCCGAAACCACTTACGAGGTCGTCGAAGGGATGCAGTTCGACAAAGGCTACCTTTCGCCCTACTTCATCAACCGCAGCCCGGAAATGGATTGCCTGCTGGAAGACGCATTCATTCTCATTCACGAGAAAAAAATCAGCAACCTGCGCGATTTAATTCCGCTGTTGGAAAAAGTGATGCAACGCGGCAAACCGCTGTTGATCATTGCCGAGGACATCGAGGGCGAAGCGTTAACCACGCTGGTGGTGAACAAACTCCGCGGCGTATTGCAAATTTGCGCGGTTAAGGCACCGGGCTTCGGCGATCGGCGGAAAAACATGCTCTCCGACGTCGCCATCCTCACCGCCGGCACGTTAATCAGCGAGGATTTAGGCGTTAAATTGGAAAACGTCGCGCTCGATCAACTCGGCCGGGCCAAGAAGATCATGGTAGATAAGGATAACACAACGATAGTGGAAGGCGCGGGCAAGCAGGCCGACATCAAGGCCCGCTCGGACCAGTTGCGAACGCAAATCGAAAATACCGACAGCGATTACGATCGCGAAAAGCTCCAGGAACGGCTGGCAAAGCTGTGCGGCGGGGTGGCGGTGGTTTCAGTGGGCGCAAGCACCGAGGCGGAAATGAAACAGAAGAAGGCCCGGGTTGAAGACGCGCTTCACGCCACCCGTGCGGCCGCCGAGGAAGGCATTTTGCCAGGCGGCGGAGTGGCCTTGCTCAGATGCCGCGAGGCCGTGGAAAAGGTCCGCGGCAGCGCCCGGGGCGACGAAAAGATCGGCGTGGACATTATCCATCGTGCCTTGTCCCAGCCTTTAAGGCAGATCGCCGACAACTGCGGAGTTGACGGTTCGGTGGTGGCCGACGAGGTGAGCGAGAAGCCCGCCAATACCGGTTACGACGCCAACACGGGCAAGTACGTGGATATGGTCAAGGCGGGCATAATCGACCCGCTGAAGGTCGTGCGCTCGGCATTGCAAAACGCGGCCAGCATCGCCGGATTGATGCTCACGACTGAAACCCTGGTCACCGACCTGGACAAAGACGACAAAAAGAAACGGCAGGTGGAAGGAAGCATACGATAACCGGCCGGCAACACCCCGTCGAGTTTATTTATTAAGGGCCGCCTCACCACGGGGTGGCCCTTTGCATAATGGCAGTGCATTAACTTTGATGCAGTGCTAGAATTAAGAGACGATCATTCACCCTCACCTTAACCCTCTCCCGACCAACCGACCATGCTCCGCATGGTGCCCGTCGGTGCCCGGAGAGGGGACTTTTGAAGTATGGCCACGATGTCGGACAAACGCGATTTTT
>JBEKIK010000235.1:0-4451 GCA_050011795.1 Thermoguttaceae bacterium
TTACTATAAATCGTTTTTTTGGCATGATGAACTTCCTTGTTCGAGATTCGTTTCTCTAATATAAGGAAGCATACCATCATGCTTACGTATCAACAATATTAGTTGTGGTCAGGTACTAGGACTCTTCACACCATGGCATTTATTAGGAGGGGGAAATCTTGAAAGCTTCACGACCGAAAGTGCTTTTCATTTCACATTCGCCTTATTTCGGCGGCGCGGAGCGCTGCCTGTATTATTTGTTGAAGGGATTGCATCGGGAAAAATACGACCTTTCGGTCATGCTTCCTCCCAAACCATTTATACATCGTTTGCACCAGCGAAAACTCCGCAAACTCATGGAAGAACTGGACATCCCGGTGCATTTATCTCCCGTACGCTGGTGGGTCGGACGTTGGCCCCGTTTTCGCGCATTCGCCGATGGATTGGCCGATCGCGTGGCCAAAATCGTTCACATAATGAAAAAGGAACGATTCGACCTGGCGGTTAGCAACAGCAGCGCATTCGCCGAAGGGGCCTTGGCATCGCGATATTGCGGCATTCCGCACGTCTGGTACGTGCACGAAATGCTCATGGACGATCCGGTGCTGCGTTCGTTTATGCCGTTGGAACGCCTTTACAGGATCATGGACGGCCTGTCAACCGCCATTGTCACGGTCTCCGAGGCCGTAAAAAGGCAACTCGATCCTTATGTAGAGAAAGCGAAATTGCACGTGGTTCATACCGGGCTGCCGGAAATCAAGCTGGGTTCCATGGATCAACCCAAAAAAATCATGTTCGATCTTCCCCCGCATATTCCCGTCGTGAGTTTCGTGGGTCTTCTATCCGAGCGCAAGGGCGTTCTTGATTTCGTGGATTCTGCGCCGCTTGTTCTTAAGCGGTTTCCAAAAGCGATATTCGTCCTGGCGGGCGCTGAAGGAGGAAAAGGACGCGAGGTTATCATTAAGATCGACAAATACGGGATCCGTGATTCGTTCCGAATCCTGGGCAATCGGAATGACGTTCCCCGCATCCTATCGGCGTCGGACATGCTGGTGCTGCCTTCATTGGCCGATCCTTTGCCGCTGGCGGTGTTGGAGGCCATGGCCGCGGGCATTCCGGTGGTCGCCACTCGCAGCGGCGGCTGCGAGGAACTGGTCGAGGACGGCGTGACCGGCCGGCTCGTGAGCGTGAAAAATCCGGCCATGCTCGCTGAAGCGATCATCGAACTTCTTCAGTCTCCTTCCAAGCGAGTGCTGATGGGGCTCAGCGCCTGCCGCCGTTTCGCCGATAAATTCAGTTACCCCCGGTATATTTCTCGTTTTGAGGAAGTTTTGGACGAGACCTTGGATGGAACCTCGCAATTAATTGGCGATGCAGGGGATTTAACCGCGGTCGATAACCTTGCGAATCAATTGCGCGACTCCGCAATCGCCCAAGCCCGTATTATGTCCACGCAGGCCACCGGACTAAAAAAATTCACGAGCAACATTGAGGCCTCGATTCGTTGCTGGTCGCTTCTTTGAAACTAGTGTTAAGCCGCGAAGCAGCGACATACCGTTGCTGCTTCGGGACTAAATAAGCGCCCGGCGGGCTCGGCAAGGGTCTCTTTAACCGCGCCTTTGTCCGGATTCGGATTATCGGCCGGGGCCTTGCGCCGCGGGGCGGGCTCGTCCAAGGGAATGCCGTCCAGGCGGGGCTCGATCTTCGACGGATCCATGCCAAAGCGCTTCAGCACCGTGGGGGCGATGTCTTCGCGCGTGCCGTCGCGATTGACCTTCTCGTCGTTCGTGGCCAGGAAAATATAAGGGGCATAGTGATGACTCTTTTTTCCGATGTCAAAACCATGATCGGCGGTGACGTAAATCAAGGTCTTATCGTATATCTTTAATTCTTTGAGCTTGTCGATGATTTTGCCGGTCCAAAGATCGTCCAATTTAATCCCCTCGGAGTATTCCCGCGAGTTCTCGCCGTATTTATGGCCGGCTTTATCCGGTTGAATAAAGTGGATAAAAAAGAAAAAACGCTTGTCTTTGCACTTTTCCAACTGATCCATGGCCGCCGTGCCGACCTTCTCGTTTACTATTAGTCCATTGACGAATAAATCGATCTGATCTTTGGCGTTGAGATACGGACCTCCCTGCATTTTCACGAATTTTGCGCCGTTATCATCGATGATTACTCCGCCTTGCAGATCGTCAGGCCCGGGCTTGTTATCATCGAGTAGCTTTTGCTCGATCTGTATTTCCCGCCACGTGTCGTAAGGAATCCTGAACGGGCCGTCGGCGCCGAGATAATAACTTGTTTTGCTGATGATCGCCGCGGTTTGGATGTTTTCTGGGCCAAAGAATTTTTTCAGCCGCTCGAAGATCGTATATCCGCGCGGAATGGGCCGGAAAATCTTGTTGCTGCGGACGCCTATGTTATCTGGAACGTACCCGGTGAGAATTTGCGCGAAGCCGGGCCCGGTTTCGGTGAGGCCGGTCACAATGTCGATGTCGACAAATGCGCCGTCCTTGGCAAGCGCAGCCAGGTTGGGCAATTCATCGGCAGCCAACAGTCGCTTGACGTTATTTCGCCCCGCCCCGTCCCAGCCGATAACCATAATCCCCCGCGGAATGTCCGCCGCCCGCAAAACTGCGGAAATCGCCAAAACCGCCAATACCAACGTTGTGAATCGAGAAACAAGTTGCCATTTAAGTCGAGTCAAGATCGTTCTCCTTGACTATAGAAAAGTTGGGGTGGCAGTTTAACTGCCACCCCAACAGTAATTCCGTTTGCGATTTCACAAATCAGACTTTGCAAGACTTCCGTTTCTTCAGGCAAGATAACAAAACGAGCGCTCCACCCGAGGCTAGCAAAAGCATAACTGTTGGCTCGGGAACGGGGACTGGATCGTATGCCAACCATATACTCCCCGAATAGGTCGTGAAGGAAATCAGGGGCAGGTCATTTGCGTCATAAGCAAGCCCAACGCCTTGGGATGTAGTCAAAGATTCATAAGTACTGGTGAGCGAATTGTAGACGCTGGAAGTAACCACCTGGCTAGACCAGTCGTTGCTGCCGCTCTTATAAGAATACATAAGTTGTGCCGTGCTGCCTGTGATGCCTTGGATGTATCTGACCCAAGCGGCGCCCACGCCTCCCTTGCTATCGACGGCGACCGAAGCGCCAAACATGCCCATTATACCTGAACCCAGGGTTTCGACTTTCCACTGGCCTGAAACAGTATCGAAATCATAGGAAACCAACTCCTGCGTCGATTGTCTCAAACCGACGATGTGCGGCCTTCCCAGGCTGTCGATGGCCAAATCCAGGCTTTGCGCAAGCGGCGCCGGCGATTCGGGTTTAAACTGCTTAAGATCCACGGATCCCCAGCCGCCCATCAATGGACTGTTCTGGTAGTATTTTAAGTTGGCATCCACTGCACCCACGTCGCCCAAAGCTGAAACTGCGATATCAACCAGCGGCCCGGGCGACACTCCGTTTATTACAGGAAGCGTGCTTAGGGTGCCTTGGATAAGATTGCCGTCTTTGTCGAAATCTATTGCTTGCACGCCCATCATTGCCCCTGAAAAACCGCTGAGCGAACTGCCCACGACCGCCGCACTATTCGGACTACCAATTATCGTCAGCGCCGCGCCAAAGCTACCGTCGGGGCTGGTCGCCGCCGACAACATCCCGCTGTCCGTGTCGGTGATCAGGTTGGTGCCGATCTGGAACCAATTTGTCGAAGTGGCGGGATTCTTTACGGGATACAGGGAGTAGGCTTGAACCTTGTGGGCGCTGCTCTCACTGAATATGACCGGCCAAAGCCGGCCGTCGCGCATGGCAACCGCGGTTTGCGGGCCCAGACTGCTATAAGCCGTAAAACCCGTCTGCTGGTAATTCCAACTCAGACTCGTGTCATCCGAAGCTACTGACGTCGAAACCAACATGGCCAACGCCAGCAGGCATGACAAAATCCTTATACCGCACATTAGAGATTCTCTTCTGGTACACATAAACTTTCTCATAACTTGCTCCTTTCATCGTTTTGCTGAACACGTTCGTGCAAATGTATTATTGACGAAACGGAGACGGGATGTCCCGGCCCCGGATGCAAGGGATAATCGAGCCGCAACGAGCGAGCCGGAGTGAGAAAGAGCTCAAACCCAGTGTGTCAGCGGCAAAACGGAGACAGGAGATACTCCCCTCAAAAAACCAGAAGAAAATGGCTAACGGCGAACAAGCCATAGGGAGCAATGGCCTGCAGGGAATGAATCGCCACAGAATGCATCCAACAATGAATGCGACCCCCGCCAATACTTGCATAACTCTAACGCTGCCTCCGGGCTGACCGCCCAATGATTTAAAAACTGGTGTTGCTCTTTGGTTAAAAGGTAGAAATACTACCCTTACAGGACTTACAATAGGCTTATCCTACCATATCCCGCCTTTTTTGCAACGTTTTGGCAGGGCAAACAGAAAATAAA
>JBEKIK010000236.1:0-4447 GCA_050011795.1 Thermoguttaceae bacterium
AAATCCCAGGCTATGAATAATCCAGACTAATCTGTGTCACGGCCAGCAACGGGGCGGTCGCTCTCGCCCCGACCCGTAACACCTGATATGACTTGCCCGAAGTTGTACTGAAGCCTATTGGGAAAAAGTTGGGGTGACAGTTCAACTGTCACCCCAACTTTAATGTTTCCGTGTTTAAGCCGCTTAGTTTATTTTTCTTTTGCCGGGGCGCGCTTGAGCGTGAATTCCCGAGGGGCCGGCGATTCATCGCCAAAACCCTTGATTTTCATTTTGATTTCATCGCCGGATATTTTGCAATCGTGACCGATGGTGTTTCCGCCAAAGTCCAGGTCAAAGGAGAACTCGTCGCCTTTGATCTTGCCGTTGGTCATTTCCAATTCTCCCATCGGCGATTCGACTTTGCCGGTAAGTTTATCGCTTTCCACCTTGAAGGTGAATGTGATTTCCACGGACTCCCCGTCCGGAGTCTCGAATTTGCTCAGCCAGCGGCCGTTGATGTCCACAACGCGGGAGAGGGCGATTTCCCTTTCGCCCATCGGTCCCTTGGATTTCATTTTGATTTTGCCGTTCGAGAGCTTGCCCTGGTAATCGATAGTATTATCTCCGATCTCGACGTTAAAGGAGATCTCATCGCCTTTCACCTTGCCGTCCTTGATCTCCAACTCTCCCCTGGGCGATTCGACCGTACCGGTCAATTTTTCTCCGTCGACCTTGAAGGTAAAAGTTAATTTCATTTCCTGGCCGTCCTGGCGGGTAATTTTTCCTTCCCACTTCCCGGCGAGTTTCGATTTGCTTTCTTCTTTCTTGGCATCTTTAGCAGGCGAGTCCGCCGGTTTTTGCGCTGCGGGCGCCGCTTTTTCCTGGGCGTTGAGTAAACAAGAGCCGGCAAAACAAAATACAACGGCGGCGGTTAGTGTGGTTCTTTTCATTTACTTGTCCTTTAGTTTGATTTGGGTGTGCCTTATTTCCTGACAGGTTTCGATCTGTTTTCGAGCAGTTCGCAATGGAGAAATTATCTTGCGCGCTACTGTAGCTTGTCAATATAGGGTGGATTGTTGAAATATCGCGATGATTTGTTTCACATGCCCTAAATTGACGGCCACGCTCGCCTACGGCTCGCGGCTAAACAATCAGCCCGTCGACAGATGCCGTTCGACGTGGCGGATGGCCTCGTCCACGGCCCATGCCCGCTCGGCCAGGTCGATGGAGCTCCCGCAGGCCACCCAGCGATCCACGCGTTTTTGGGCCGAGACCACGGTGCTGTGGCTGCGCCGGCCGAAGTAGCGGCCGATTTCGCTTAATGCCGCCCGGGTATGCTTGCGCGCCAGCCACATAGCCAGCATCCGGGGGTGGCTGACGCTCTTCGACTTGTCGTCGGCTTGCAGGCTTTGCGGTTCCAGGCCGAATGCCCGGCAAACGGCCTTTTCGATGTCGCCCAGGCGGACCATGCGGGTGCTGTCGTGAATCATTTCCCGCAGCGCATCTTCGGCCATGGCAAGTGTGATCGGTTTGCCCAGCGCTTCGGCGGTGGCCTGCAAACGGCACAGGGCGCCGGAGAGTTCCCGGGCATGGTTGGTCAATCGCGAGGCGACGAACTCCTGCACCTCGGCCGGTACTTGCAATTTCATTCGCCGGGCCAAGTGCGCGACAATACCCAAGCGGGTGGCATAGTCCGGGGTTTCAATGCGGCAGACCATGCCGCTGGCCAGGCGGGTGGTCAGTTCCGGGCCTAATTCGGCCAGTTCGGCGGGGGAGCGATCGGCGGCGAAGACCAATTGCCGCCGATCGCGCATAAGCGTATCGACGGTGTGCAGCAACTCGACCTGCGTGGCACGTTTACCCACGAAAAATTGCAGGTCGTCGATGATAAGTAGTCCCACGCCGCGGTATTTGCGGCGGAAGCTGGGCAATCCGCTGCCCCTTAGGGCCTCGAGGAAATGGCTGGTGAATTGTTCAGCCGAAAGATACAGGGCCGATAGATTGCGGGAGCTTTTTCGCGCGGCGGTCCAAATGCCTTCCAGCAAATGGGTTTTGCCCACGCTGGACGGTCCGAAAAAGAGCAAGGGGTTGATTTGACCCATTTGGCGGACGACCATCTCGGCCGAGGCCAAGGCGAGCCGGTTCGGATAGCCCGCCACAAAAGTTTCCAGCGTGGCAAATTTGCGCCCAGAGGAAGGGGCGGCGGATTCGGCGGTTTTGGCTGGCGGATTCTCCAAGGGCGCGGCCATGGGAATGATCGTTGGCGCCGTTTCCGCAGGGCGGGCCGTGGAAGTGCCGCTTTTTGCGTTCCGGGAATCGGACATTGGTCGATCCTTATGGTCCGCCGCCTCGGCGTCGATATGGAAGTCGATCTCCGGACAATGTCCCAACACTTCAACGCAGGCTTCCTCGATTTGCCGGCGGAAGTTGCCGGATATCCAATCGCGGAAACATTGGTTCGGCGCCCCGATCAACAGCGACCGGCCGTCGTAGTCGATGCGCGTGCCGGCGCCAAACCACAAATCAAAGCGTTTTTGTCCGACCTTGTCGCCCAGTGACTTGCACAAAGCCGACACGATCTCCATATCGTCCCTGGTCACTTCCTACTCGTCCCTAGTGCGCACTATCTTCCGGCCGTCCGAAACAAGTTTATCGAAGCAAACAAACTTGGAATGATGTCGGAGATAGTGGCGCTCGCTGCAACGGCAGACGCCGCCTTGGTTCCCTTGTTATGTAACACGCGAGAGACTGATTCTAACCTTGCTAGCAACGATGTCAAAGGCCCCCGGACGTTCTAGCCGAAATTTTTTTCTTGGCGGACGTTTGAGCATAAATCGGGGGAAAATACCGCATTATCGGTAAAAAAATTCATTTATAACCCCTGGTTTATGCCCTCTTGATCGTGGAAAACCTGTTCAAACCGAGCGTGCCAAGCGCTCGCCGAAAAGACGATCTATATGCTAAAGCTATTTCCACTTATAGACTTGCCGCCGGTAAAGAATCTCTTGTTTAAAAAATATGATAATAAACCCGGCGATCAACTGGTTCCCACGCTCTGCGTGGGAACCGGAAAACCAGGAAAAACACGGGGTTCCCACGCAGAGCGTGGGAACCAGGGCACAAGGGATGATGCTTAATTCTCAATAAATATGATAATAAACCCGGCGCTGATCCCACGTCCGAAACCCCACTGATGCATACATTTCGATCGCCGGGCGATTGGTAGCGTCCACGGCCAGCACCAATCGCCTCCGGCCCGCTTGCCTGGCCGCCCATTGCGCACGGCGTGCAATGTCCGTCCCCCAATGCCGCCCCCGAACCGCGGGAATTACTCCCATATACACCAGTTCCAAATTCTCGAATTGAGGATGATCGGCCAGCAGCAGACAACCCACGTCGCGATTTTCATGACGCACGATCAGCCAACGGCCGGGAGAATATTCCCCAGTTGCCCGATAGCTCGCCAACACATCGTCCAATTGACGAACCTGGTTGAGTTTTGGACAATCGAAAGTATCCTGATAAGTGGCATCGACAATTCGTGCCAATCGATCGTGATTTTGAGAATTATAAGCCTCGAATTCCAACGGACAGGGCAAAAGAGCAAGAGGAAAATCATCTTCTAGGCAGACCAGGTAAAGCAAGTCGGTTAGATAATCAAATCCCCCCTTGCACAAAATATTCTCCTCCTCCGCAGTGACTGCATCTAACAAGATTTGTGCCATGCGAACCTGGCATTGATCGAGCCGTCCGACCGTGGCCCGCAATAGGGCAACGGCAGTACTTGTTGCCTCGTTTTGAGGCAAACGCGGCAACCAGACTTGGGCATTTTTACCGGGCAGAATTTGTGAAAAAATCGATCCCACCAACCGGCCGCTCCGATAAGCCCCCATCAAACCCTCCCAGGGAAGTTTGTCGGCCCCCGACGCCGATACAATTGTTTCGATTTGCCGACCGCGCTCCTGGGACGGTAAACGGCTAAAAGCCAGATCAAGTGCCGCGGATCGATCTTCGGGCAAAACCGGACAAATTCGCGGGGATTGTGAATTATCGGAGGTCATGGCGAAAAGATACCTTAAATCAACGACTTATGTTAGTCAACTTTCGGATAAAAAACTGCTATAATTAATGGCAGTAGGGGTAGCTGAGTGAAAAAGATTGGGAGATTATTCAAATGGGACAGTCAACATCAACTCTTATCCGGCTTATATCTTTACTATTATCTAATCTCGTTCTGGGAAGCGCGGTTTTGGCCCAGACGACTTTGGACCGGCTGGAGCAGCAGATCCGCCAGCGTGTGAGTCCATCGCAGGAAGGTAGTTCGGCCTATCGTTCTTCGACTACTCCACCTGCGTCATCCGTTCAAACGCCCCCGCTTGCGCCTTCCCCCGACAATATATCGGCATCCAATAGCCCCATGCCGGTTTATCTCGGCCTAACGGCCGACGATCGAAAGGATCGCGGCCGA
>JBEKIK010000237.1:0-4439 GCA_050011795.1 Thermoguttaceae bacterium
GAAAATAATTCCACGTGCCGTCGGCTTTTCGCGTATCGCCCCATACCGTTTCGCCCTGAATTACCGCCCGGACGATCTTTATCTCCGCCGGTTTTTCCTCGCCTTGGTGCAGGACGGAAATGTTAACGGGGTCGCCGGGCTTGCCCCGCAGCAGAGCGACGGCGTCTTTTACCGACATGCCTTGCGTGCTGTGTCCGTCGATTCGCAGAATTTTGTCGCCGGCCTGCACGCCCGCCGCGTATGCCGGCGTGCCCGGCAGCGGGCTGACCACCGTCATTTGCCGCGTCTTGGGGTCCATCGAGACTTCCATGCCCACGCCGCCGAACTGCTGATCGATGACTTCGCGGAACTCGGCCAAGGCCCTAGGCGGAATGTAGGAGGAATTTTCGTCCAGCCCGCCGGTATTCAGCCGCTCGACCATCCCGTCCAAGGCGCCCTCGAACAATTCCTCGGGCTCGACCTTTTCCAAAGAAAGCCGATGGATAAGCTCCAGCGACTCGGACAAAAGCTGCCCATATTGATTGGTCTGGACCTTCTGATAGCAGACCAATGCAAAAATACCAACCGCCAACAGAAATAACAGATTTCGACGCGGCATGGGTATGAACCCGAAAAAAGTTTCAAGAACCGAGACCGTGAATTATTGTATGGTGCGTGAAAGGCACCAACCGCCGCGGATTACGGTGCGTTTCACGCACCCTACAATCGCGCAAACGGTTCCTGACACCTTTTTCCAAAAATGTTTAACGCTTCGAGAACTGCGTACCGCGCCGGGCGCCGCGAAGACCGTATTTTTTGCGTTCTTTCATGCGGGCGTCGCGGGTCAACATGCCCGTGTCGCGCAGTCCGGGGGTTAAGGTCTCGTCGATCTTTTTCAGCGCCCTTGCGATCCCCAGCTTGCAGGCATCGGCCTGGCCGTTGATCCCTCCGCCCTCGACTCGCACCCGGATGTCAAACTCGCTGCGCTTGCCGGTTTGTTCCAGCGGCGCGAGCACCGCGTTTTGCTGCTTGAGATTGTGAAAATATTCTTCCAAGGCCCGCCCGTTGACTGTAACTTTGCCGGCCCCGGGACGGACGCGGACTCGGGCAACCGACGTTTTACGCCTTCCCGTGCCCAGATAATCGGTGGTCTTAACTGCCATGAATTTCCTTTTTATTTGATTATCACTTGCCCCCGGGTGTTTTCACCCGGGGCTAAATTGTTTATTACTTGTTACCCAATTCAATCGGCTCGGGCTGCTGCGCTTGGTGCGGATGTTCGTCGCCGGCATAAAGTTTCAACTTGTCCAACATCTTGAAGGCCAGCTTGTTCTTGGGCAACATGCGGCGAACCGCCTCGCGAATGATCAACTCCGGCCGCTGCTGCCGCCGCGCGGACGCTTTCACTACATGTTGGCCGGGATGGCCCGTGTACCAGGCGTATTGTTTCTGGTCCCACTTCTTGCCCGTAAAAATTACCTTCTCCACGTTCGTTACAATAACAAAGTCGCCCATATCAACGTGTGGGGTATAGGTCGGGCGATGCTTGCCCATCAGGATCACGGCTATATCGCTGGCCAGGCGTCCGACTACCTTATCGGTCGCATCAACCACCCACCATTTGGCCTCGATTTCGCCGGGCCGGGCCATATATGTTTTGGTAATCATCATCTTCTCGACTCGCTTCCATGAAGAAAACTCGTAATTTAACTCTTTATCGACCCGCTGACAAGGCATGAGTCTTTTTAGAACGAAAAGAATTTCTCGGCTGCTTTTATATATGCCACTGCATGGGGGGGTTTCCGAAAGAACTATAATTGGCATGATTGCTGCTTTTATAAAACACGACTAATGTTATACGTATTCATACTACCCTGGAGACGTGTGCATCGCTTGCCCCAAGTGAAATACTGAAAAAACCATACCCCCTATAAATAGCATCGAACATCCTATCATGAAAGCAGCGATTGCCCACGAAACTTTTCCCGGCGAACGGCGGGTTGCCCTAATACCCGCATCTGTCCCTGCCCTGGTCAAGGCAGGCTTTGAGGTACTTGTCCAATCCGACGCCGGCCTGGCGGCCGGTTTTTCCAACCGACAATATCAGGAAAAAGGGGCGAAAATCATCGCCTCGCGCGACGAACTTTTTGCCGCCGACGTGATACTCCAAGTTCGTGCCGCCGGGGCCAACCCCCTGGCAGGCAAGGACGATTTCGAACGCTATCGGCCGGGCCAGATCCTAATCGGCATGGCCGATCCACTGGACAATCCCCAGGCAGCGGCCGAAATCGCCCACCGGGGCGTTTCGCTGTTCGCCCTGGAATTGCTTCCCAGGATTACCAGGGCGCAGAACATGGACGTGCTTTCCTCGCAGGCCACGGTGGCCGGATATCGGGCCGTTTTGCTGGCCGCAACCGCACTGCCCAAAATGTTCCCCATGCTCATGACCGCCGCCGGCACGATCACTCCGGCCAAGGTTTTCGTGATCGGGGCCGGCGTGGCGGGCCTGCAAGCCATCGCCACCGCACGGCGCCTAGGCGCGGTAGTTTCGGCCTACGACGTCCGACCCGCCGTAAAAGAGCAGATCCAAAGCCTGGGCGGTAAGTTCATCGAAATGGAATTGGAAACCTCGCAAGCCGAGGAAAAAAGCGGTTACGCCCAGCAGATGGACGAAACGTTTTATCGCAAGCAGCGGGAACTGATGGCCAAGGTGGTGGCCGAGACCGACGCGGTAATCGCCACGGCGGCCATTCCGGGCAAAAAATCGCCTCTTTTAATCACTGCCCAAGCCGTCGCCGGCATGGCCCCGGGATCGGTAATCGTGGACCTGGCCGCCCAGCGCGGCGGAAACTGCGAACTGTCTAAACCCGATCAAACCGTGGACGTTAACGGCGTTAAAATCATCGCTCCCTTGAACTTGCCTTCCGATGTGCCCACGCACGCCAGTTTGATGTACTCGAAAAATATCTGCAACTTCCTCACCTACATCGTGAAGGATGACAAGGTGGTGTTTAATCTCGACGACGAAATCATCCGCGACACGCTAATCACGCGCGACGGCCAAGTCGTCAACCCGCGGATCAAACAATTACTCTAACATAAAGCCGCGGCCGTTGGCCGCGCCTCGGAGTAAGTAGGGTGCGTGAAACGCACCAATGTAATACAAAGAGACACCGAAAGGTGCGTTTCACGCACCCTACAAGAAAGGATAAAAAAATTACCATGTCTCCCCATGTTTTCACGCTTTTAGCCGTGACGCAAGATATCGCCGTCGAAAGTCCGCCCAAAGCCGACTTTCTGACGCTCTTATACGTGCTGATGCTGGCCACCTTCACCGGTCTGTTGGTGATTCGCAACGTGTCGCGGTTGCTCCATACGCCGCTGATGTCGCTTACCAACGCGATTTCGGCCATTGCCGTGGTCGGCTCGATAGTGCTGGCCGGCAGCCAGGAAACAGGTTTTACCACCGTTCTCGGCGCGGTGGCCGTGGTCGCCTCGATGACCAACATCGTCAGCGGTTTCCTGCTTACCGATCGGATGCTCAAGATGTTCAAGAAGCGGGAGCCCGGCAAGTCATGAATATACACACCGCCAAAGAGCTGATCTACCTGATTTCTGCGATCTTGTTCGTCCTTTCACTGATGTGGATGAACCATCCCGCCACTGCCCGGCGCGGCGTGTTCTCCGGCGTGATAGCCATGTTGGCGGCCATCGGCGGCACGCTCCTGCTGCCCGAAATTCAAAGCTACACCTGGATCGTTATTGCCATGATGGCAGGCTGCGTGCTGGGCGTGCCCTTGGCCATGGTGCCGCTTACGGCCGTGCCGCAGCGAACCGCGCTTTCGCACGCCTTCGGCGGTCTGGCCGCCGGACTGGTGGGAGCATCGGAATACTATCTGTTCTTGGCCACCGATAAGCATCCGCTTAGTGCATTTGCCACCGGCGCCCTTGTAGCCGAAGTAATTTTAGGATTCCTGACCTTCACCGGCAGCTTAATGGCGGCCGGCAAGCTCATGGAAATCATCCCCACGCGGCCAATCACGTATAAAGGCCAAAACACCATCAATTTATCGCTGTTGGGCATCGCCATTTTGGCCGGCGTGTTGCTGGTGTTCTTCCCGAAGGTCTGGTTCTTGTTCCCGCTGATTATCTTGATTTCGTTGGCTTTCGGCGTAATGTTGATCATTCCCATCGGCGGGGCCGACATGCCGACGGTCATCGCGCTTTTGAACTCCTACGCCGGTCTGTCGGCCGTGGCCATGGGCTTTGTGCTCAACAACAAGCTGCTCATCGCCGCAGGCGCGCTGGACGGCTCGTCCGGTCTGATACTGTCGATCATCATGTGCAAGGCCATGAACCGCTCGTTTGCCAACGTGCTGTTCGGGGCATTCGGCCAGGTTCGGGTCGCCTCGAGCACACATGAGCAACGCACGGTCAAGAGCGCCACAGCCGAGGACGCG
>JBEKIK010000238.1:0-4432 GCA_050011795.1 Thermoguttaceae bacterium
ACCGGTAAATAAGGGTAAATTTATGGATTCCAAGCGCATTTTCCTGAGCGAAAAAGAAATTCCCACGGCCTGGTACAATCTTCAGGCCGACTTGCCGAAACCAGTCCCTCCGCCGTTGCACCCGGGCACCAAGCAACCCCTCTCTCCGGCCGACTTGGAGCCGATTTTCGCCAAGGAATTGATCGCCCAGGAAGTGAGCCGGGAAAGATGGATCGAGATACCCGAGCCGATCCGCCGGGTGTTTGCCATTTGGCGGCCCTCGCCGCTGGTTCGGGCCACGGAATTGGAAAAGGCCCTGAAAACTCCCGCCCGCATTTATTTCAAGGACGAAAGCCACAGTCCTCCCGGCAGCCACAAGCCGAACACCGCCGTGCCCCAGGCCTATTACAACAAAAAGGAAGGCATCAACCGGCTGACGACCGAGACCGGGGCGGGCCAGTGGGGCTGCGCATTGTCGTTCGCCTGCGCACTGCTCGGCCTGGAATGTAAAGTGTTCATGGTCAAGGTGAGCTACCAGCAAAAACCTTATCGCCGCTCGATGATGCAGCTTTGGGGCGGCAAGGTTATTCCCAGCCCGTCGCAAGAGACCAACGCCGGGCGGCAGATTTTGGCGGCCGATCCCGATACGCCGGGCAGCTTGGGCATCGCCATCAGCGAGGCCGTCGAGGCCGCCGTCACCAATCCGGGAACAAAATATACCCTCGGCAGCGTTTTGAACCACGTCATGCTCCACCAGACGATCATCGGCCTGGAGGCGGAAAAACAAATGAAACTCGCCGGCGATTTCCCGGACGTGGTCATCGGATGCGTGGGCGGGGGCAGCAACTTCGCCGGACTGGCCTTCCCCTTCATCCGCCACAAGATCGAAGGCAAGGACATCCGTTTCGTGGCCTGCGAGCCGCACTCCTGCCCGTCGATGAGCCGCGGCCAATACCGCTACGACTTCGGCGACACCACAAAACTCACTCCGCTTATCAAGATGTTCACCCTGGGCCACAGTTTCGTGCCCCCAGGCATTCACGCCGGCGGTTTGCGATATCACGGCATGGCCCCCATGGTCAGCCTGTGCGCAACCCTCGGCATCGTCGAAGCGGCGGCCTTCCATCAAAACGAATGTTTCGAGGCCGCGCAACTGTTCGCCAAAACCGAAGGCACCATTCCCGCCCCTGAAACCTCCCACGCCATCCGCTGCGCAATAAACGAAGCCATCCGCTGCCGCGAAACCGGCCAGGCCAAGTGCATCCTGTTCAATTTCAGCGGGCACGGCCTGTGCGACATGTCGGCCTACGACAAATACTTCAGCGGCCAGTTGGAAGACTACGCCTACCCACAGGAACACATCGAAACAGCCCTGGCCGAACTGCCGGTGCTGGATTAGCAAAATAAAGATATTTCTTACATCCGTAGCACTATCATCTTTATCCAGTAGAAAAAAATGAGAAGGAATATTATTCTAGTTGTTTTAGGAACACTGCTTGCAAGCCTCAACGCATATTATTCATTGGCGGCGGATGACAATTGGCCGCAGTTTCGCGGAACGGGCGCCCGGGGCATAGCGGCCGGCGCGAACCTGCCCGATCAATGGTCGGATACCGAAAACGTGGCCTGGAAAACCGATATTCCCGGGCTCGGCTGGTCCTCGCCGATCGTGTGGGGCAACCGCGTATTCCTCACCACGGCCGTGAGCGCCGGCAAAATCGAACCGCCTAAAAAAGGATATTACATCGGCTCGCGGGGCGAAGATTCCGAGGAACTCGAGTGGAAAGTGCTCTGCCTTGATCTGGCCTCCGGCAAAGTGTTGTGGGATCGCACGGCGCACAAGGGCAAGCCCTTCGGCCCGATACACCAGAAAAATTCCTACGCCTCGGAAACCCCCGCGACCGACGGCCGGTGCCTGTACGTCTACTTCAGCAACGTGGGCGTGTTCTGCCTGGATTTTGAGGGCAACACGCTGTGGTCCGAGACGATTGCGCCCCACCCCACGCGAATGAACTGGGGCGGCGCGGCCTCGCCCGTGCTGTACAAAGATCGACTGTACATCCTCAACGACAACGAAGAGGATTCTTATATCCTAGCGCTCGATAAGCGGACCGGCAATGAAGCTTGGCGCACAAAGCGCGACGAAAAAAGCAACTGGTCAACGCCCTATATATGGGAGAACGAAAAACGCACCGAAATCATCACGCCCGGCACCGGCAAAACGCGCTCCTACGACCTCGACGGAAAGATGCTGTGGTGGTTTACGGGCATGTCGGGCATAACCATCGCCACGCCGTATTCCGAAGGGAATTTGTTATTCGTCAGTTCGGGTTTTACCATGGACAAAAAGAGGCCGCTTTACGCCATCCGGCCCGGCGCGGCCGACGACATTACGCTCAAGGACGGTGAAACCGAGAATTCATCCGTCGTCTGGTGCAACCGCACCGGTGCGCCTTATAATCCCACAACGCTGCTCTACGACAAGGTGCTTTACGTGCTTTTGGATAACGGCCGCCTGAGCGCGCTTGATCCGCAGACCGGCAAGCCGTATTACGAGCGCGAAAAGCTGCCGCCGGGCGCAAATTTCACGTCATCGCCCTGGGCCTGCAACGACCGCGTGTTCTGTCTGAACGAAGACGGCGTGACATTCGCCGTACGCGCGGGCGAGAAGTTCGAAGTGCTGCAAACCAACAAGCTGGCCGACGACGACATGACCCTGGCCTCGCCCGCCATATCCGGCGACCGCCTGCTGATCCGCACCGCGGCCCGGATTTACTGCATTCGCAAGGGAAATTGAAACAGGGACGCAGCTAGTTTTTAGGTTGTCGATCAATACTATCTGCGTCCCCGTTTCACATATACGTGATGCTAATTGCTTCGTCTGAAATGCAGCAAAAAAACAAAACCAACCAAATTAATGTTCCCGCCACAAAACCACCCAGAATCGTGAAAAACTCGCCCTGAGGCAGATGTATGGGGTTTAGTTTGTTGGCATGGACGGTTGAAAAATGCAGGGCTATAAAAAAACAGGTCAGCAGGCAGGCATACCAGATCATTTGGCGAAAAATATAGTTCATGGTTTCCCAGCGTCGTTCGGGCGCGAACCAGTATTCGCGTTGGGGCACGTTTACCCATTTGTCAGGCATAATTCGGAAGAAGAAACCAAGGACCACAAACCACAACACGCCGAATGATCCCATGCCTGAAACAAACATCATGTAAGAAACTCGGCTCATCCAGCACTCCGGCTCACCGCTGAAGTCAAAACTTGTCGCAAATCGCTCGGGCAAGAACGCCGGGGAAGTAAACACGCAAATCAAAAACAATATATAAAGATTTGTGAGTACGATTGCGGGAAGAAATGTTTTCATAACTGTGTAACGCCGTCTGGCATTTGGTTGACTTGCTTTATCTACCCGTTACCACTCGTCGCCGATTTCGCCGCTAAGCGGGCTTTTACTTTGCCAAACTGGTCTTATAACCTTTTAACCAATCATCAATTTTTTTAGCCAGATCCATCTGCCGTCTGGATCGCGCGATTTCCAAAGCTTTCTCAGCCATGGCGATAGCTTTATCCGGCTGATTAGTTTGGGCATAGGCCAATGCCAAATTGTTACAGGCTCTGATGTAGTCGGGGTTGATTTCCAGCGCTCGTTTGAAGTTTATTATTGCCTCCGAGATTAGGCCTAACTTTCCAAAAACAATGCCCATGTCGCAATAGACTTCGGCATAATCGGGTTTTATACGCAAAGCCTGTTTATACTGTTCAAGCGCCTCGTTTAGTCGACCTGCTTGGGCTAATGCGGTGCCCAGGTTGCGGCATGCCATCCAACACTCTGGATTTTTTTGCAGCGTTGCCTCATAGAGCGTAATCTCATCTTTATAAATACCATTTTGCCGCCATGTTAAAACTGCAAGAGATCCAACAACCGAAACGGCGATGAGGATTGCAATTAAGCGCGCTTGTTTCTGTGTTTTATTATACCAAATGTTCCACCCTGCTGCCGCCAATGCAATCACACCGATGATGGCAATGTGTTGATAGTGGTCGGCCACCAGTGAATATTTCATGAAGTAAACATCCGTCAGTCCCAGCACGGGCACTAATGCCACGCAGAAAAAACCCCAGGCGAATAACAGCGGCCTGCTCCAGCTTTCTCGATACTGCCACAGCACCGCCGTAACGATCACGGCCGCTAACAGCGGCAGCCACCACAGCGGATTGCCGGTCTCGATGTGCCACTGAGGATAGACAAAAGCCAGGTTGACAGGCAAAAGCGCCTTGTAAAGGTAGAACCACGTCACGCAGCCAGCCTGAAGCAGTCGTTCTGTAATCCTAGTGCTGTGTCACGGTTAATAATTGGGATTGATCATAGTGTATTTTTTAGGGATACTGTGGGAAACAAGGAGGTTTCCCATGCAGAAGAAATATATTGTTCGCTTATCGAAAGAG
>JBEKIK010000239.1:0-4432 GCA_050011795.1 Thermoguttaceae bacterium
TGTGGTTAGGTACTAGGTTAAGAAAGCCCTCCATTCCGGGGGTTTTGGGCTGGCATAGACTTTAACCGGCAACTGCTCTAAAATGGGGGCTTAGCGATTTATTTATCTTCCAAACTAATTCAACGGGCCCAGGATTGCAGTGCCTGGGGGTGCGAAAATAATCGCGGAATCATGGGCGTAATGGTAAAAACCTCGCCGGCCACGCTGGATAATTATGCCGAAAGGCTCTGTCCCTCAATCGATGCAGCTTTGCAGAGTTACTCCGACCTGGGCGAAGGCTGTCCCGTAAAACTCCGCGAGGCCTTGCGTTACAGCCTGTTGGCCCCAGGCAAACGCCTTCGCCCGATGCTCGCGCTTTTGGCGGCCGAGGCCTGCTCCGGCTCGTTCGAGGCGGCCATTCCGGCGGCCTGTGCGGTGGAAATGGTCCATGCCTATTCGCTTATCCACGACGACCTGCCGGCCATGGACGACGATGATCTGCGGCGCGGGCGGGCCACCTGCCACAAGGCGTTCGACGAGGCCACAGCCATTCTGGCTGGCGATGCACTGCTTACTTTGGCCTTCGAGGTGTTAGCCAAACACATTCATCCTCCGGCAACGGCCGCCGCATGTTGCGCAGCCCTAGCCGAGGCCGCCGGGGCATGCAATCTGGTCGGGGGTCAGGCCGATGACATGGCCAGTCCGAACTCCATCGGCGACCTGGATTTGCTGGAATCGATCGACCGCCGCAAAACCGGGGCTTTGATCCACGTTTCCCTCCGACTGGGGGGCATAACGGCCGAGGCCGATGCCTCGCAGCTTTCCATTCTCGACCAATACGGCCGCCACGTCGGGCTGGCCTTCCAAATAGTCGACGACATTCTGGACATCAATAGCAGCCGGCAGTTGCTGGGTAAAGGCGTGGGCAAGGACGCACGGCAAGGGAAGCTTACCTTTCCCGGAATTCTCGGTCTTGACCAAAGTGCCCAGTATGCCGGAGAATTGATAGACAAAGCCTGTCAGGCGCTCATACCTTTGGGATCCCGAGCCGCCGGCCTGGACGCCCTGGCACGATACGTCCTAAAAAGGAATCGCTAATGGACAAATTGCTTTCGACCATTCATTTGCCGCAGGACCTAAAAAAGCTTTCACACGAACAGCTTCAGCAGTTGGCCGCGGAGATGCGTGAAGCGATCTGCCGGTTGGCTTGTACGCGAACCGCACATTTTGCCTCCAACTTGGGCGTAGTGGAACTGACCATTGCCCTGCACACCTCCTTTGATTTCAGCCGCGACCGCCTGGTTTGGGACACCGGGCATCAGGTCTACGTCCACAAGATGCTGACCGGGCGGTACGACGAGTTTCCCACCATGCGGGCAAAGGGCGGATTGATGGGCTATCCTAACCCCGCCGAAAGCGATTACGACCTGTTCATGACCGGTCATGCCGGTTGCAGCGTGGCCACCGGCTTGGGATTGCGCGTGGGCGACGAATTGCTCGAGCCCGAGCGGCCGCGGCACGTAGTGGCCGTGATCGGGGACGGCGCTTTTCCCTCCGGCATTGTCTACGAAGCCATGAACAACGCCGGCGGCCTGAAAAAAAACCTGATCGTGGTCTTAAACGACAACAAGATGTCGATCTGCCCGCGCGTGGGCGGTCTGGCCGAATCGCTCGACCGCCTGCGGATGAATCCATTCTACACGGGCCTGAAAAGCGAGGTCCAAAAAATTCTCACCCACGTACCGGTCATCGGCGATCCGGTGGAGCGATTCCTATCACAGATCAAAGACGCGATCAAGGCCGGACTCCTCGGCGGGATGTTCTTCGAGGACCTGGGATTCCGCTATATCGGGCCGGTCGACGGCCATAACATCCGCCAGATGCAAAAATACCTGGCCATGGTCCGGGAATTTCAAGGTCCGGTGCTCCTTCACGTGGTAACCGAAAAAGGACACGGGTTCAAGCCCGCCGCCGACGATCCCACCTCGTTCCACGCCCCGGCCCCATTTGAAAGCAGCAACGGCGAGGTCCTGGAATTCAAAACCTCCGATTTGCCCTCCTATTCCCAGGTCGTGCGCGATGCGCTCCACGCCCGCATGAAAACCAATCCCAAAATAACGGCCATCACCGCGGCTATGTGCCAGGGGACGATGTTCGAACCGATTCGGGATGATTTTCCGGATCGGTTTTTCGACGTGGGTATATGCGAATCGCACGCGGTGGCCTTTGCCGCCGGACTGGCCAAGTCCGGACTGCGGCCCGTGGTCGCCATATACAGCACGTTCATGCAGCGGAGTTACGACCAGATTTTCCAAGAGTTGGCCCTGCAAAAACTGCCGGTTACGCTGCTTCTGGATCGCGCCGGCCTGACCGGGCCGGACGGTCCCACGCACCACGGCGTATTCGATCTGGCTTATTTGCGGCCGTTTCCCAACGTGGTGGTTATGGCCCCCGGCGACGCCGGCGAAGTCGCCCCCATGTTGGACGTAGCCCTTGAACTGTCTTGCGCTGCGGCCATCCGTTATCCCAAGGCCGATGCAATTTCGATAAGCCGCCCTATCACGCCCATGGAACTGGGCAAAGCCGAAGTGCTGCGCTGGGGCCGCGACGGTATGATCGTGGCCTGCGGATCGCTGCTTTCGGCCTGCGTGGAAGCGGCCGATCGCCTGGCAGAGGAGGGGCTGGATATCGGCTTGATCAATGCCCGATTCGTAAAACCGCTGGATACGCAAACCATTCTTCGCGCAGTGGCCGAGTCACCTTTTGTGGTTACGGTGGAAGAAGGCGTTTTAGCGGGCGGATTCGGCAGCGCGGTGTTGGAAGCCGCCTGCGATGCCCATATCGATGCCGGCCGTGTTTGCCGCCTGGGCATTCCCGATCAATTCATCGAACACGGCACCCGCGACGAACTGCTGGCCGACCTGGGCCTCGACGCCGACGGCATAGCCCAAGCCTGCCGTCAGATGGCCGAATCTTGTGGTCAAGTCTCCGCTCAAGTCCATGCGGAAAAACCCCGCATTGTTTAAAGTCCCTCAGTAGGCGGCACACAGAATGTGTGGGCTACTTCATTTTAAGATACTACCTATCACGACCTTAAGCCGCAACCAAACCCCCGCTGTATTCACCGGGGGCTAAATAAGTAGTGTGCAAACTACTGTACTTGATGCGCGCAAAACGCGCTCAAATCTCATACAAAAAACTATTGACATTTAGTGGGTGAGGGGTATGTTGGGCGGCATTGCCTTTCTTTTTCGGCGTTTCAACGGAGGCAGCGGGTTTATTGACCTTTGCCTTGTAAATGAGCCGTGGGGCAGGTTACTAACCTGCCTTTCCTGGGCAGATTAGCAATTTGCCACACGACCTAGTGATCCATTCACTATGCAAAAGTCAAAGCCTTGGATGATTTTTAGGCAATCCTTCTTACAAGTCTCATTGCAGGGCTTTTCTTAAGTCGCCTTTCATAATAGCAAGTTCTTCCAGATCGTAGCTAGTATGATTGTCTGCGCGTTTTCGATTTTGTAGGTGTATCGTGTCATGCGTATTTCAGTACTTGTTATCGGCAATTCAAACCAAACTGAAGGGAAAAACAATGAACACTCTTTGCAACCTCAATCGTTGGACTTTATTTTATCGTAAGCCAGCAAGTCAATTGGCATGTTGGGCGGTAATTTTGTTGATTATTAACTCCAATCTGGCACAAGCCGATATTGTGAATGACAGTTTTGAAAACGGTTTAAATGGCTGGACTGCGAGTAGAACTGGTATAGGTTACTACGTCGCAGAATTAGATAACTCGTCATATCTTCCCACTGATGGCAATTATGATGCTTGGTTTTCAGGTTATGCTGAGGCAGGGACTTTGCCATATCTTATGGATATGTCAGCTTCTATCATCTCTATCACGCAAACTTTCTCGGCAAGTGCCGGACAAATACTTCAATGTGATGCGATGAACTCCTCCTCAAGCACATATTCTGGTCCGCCAGGCGGGTATGCCAATGTGACTGCTCTTATTCAAGTAACAGGAACTGGTTATAACCAAAGTTTTAGCCCCTCAGGGAATAGTTCGTGGACCACTCTGTCCTTTGCGTCTTTCCCAACCTCCGGTACATATCAGATCGTTTGTAGGGTTGATGCACATGTAACAGATGGTATGGAGCTAAACGAATCGCCTCCACCAACGTATATATACTACCCGGCAACCGCGTTAATAGATTTTCGGCTCGATAATGTGCAGCTTGTTCCGGAGCCGTCAACTCTCATCCTGCTCTTCGCCGGTGTGATAGGTTTTTTATGCCGGACCTGGCGCCGACCGGGTCAGTCCATCAGGCGGTGACAGCCAATGGCGGCATTGAAATTGGGGCGGCAGATGAACCGCCGCCCCAACAGATTTATCTGAATTTAGAATGGTTTTTTCATTGCCCTTTTTATACGCGGCTGCGAGCCCGGCCAA
>JBEKIK010000240.1:0-4429 GCA_050011795.1 Thermoguttaceae bacterium
GCCGTGAATATGGTAACGAAGACGCACATTATCCAGGAAATCAAACGAACCGCCGAAGCAAACGGCGGGAAAGCGCTCGGAATCAAAGGTTTCGAGTCTGAGACCGGAATCAAAATATCTGACTGGAAGGGAAGACACTGGATTCGTTGGAGCGATGCTGTCCTTGAAGCCGGCTACGTCCCCAACCAACTTTCAAGACCTGATGACATTGCAATAGTTTTGGACAAGTATGCCGGATTTGCGCATGAGTTGGAGCATCTTCCCGTAGATGCTGAGTTGCAATTGAAGCGTCGTAGTGATTGTGCGTTTCCTTCCAAGAACGCATTTAAGCGGTTCGGCACAAAGTTGGAACTCGTTGAATACCTTGCACAGTATTGCAGAAGTCATGCCGTTTACGATGATGTCGTTCGACTTTGCGAAGAATATGCGTATCAGACTCGGCAACCATCCTCTAACGAGTCTTAGTGTCGGAAAGAAGAGAAAGAAGAAATCGGCTTTGTTTACCTTATTAAGTCAGGACGGTTCTATAAGATCGGAAGAAGCAATGCCGCCGGTCGCAGAGAATATGAGATTGCGATACAGCTTCCAGAAGAAGTGAAAAAGATTCATGTTATTAAAACGGATGATCCCAGCGGTATTGAAGAGTATTGGCATAAACGGTTCGAGGCAAAGCGAAAGAAAGGCGAATGGTTCGAGCTTAACACAACAGATGTCGCAGCGTTCAAACGACGCAAATTCATGTGAGGCCGTTTTCCTAATCCCTAATCCCTAATCCCTAATCATGCTCGTCTCCTGGAACTGGCTGAAGCAATACGTCGCGCTCGACATGCCGCTTGAGGAATTGGAGCGGCGGTTGATGATGGCCGGGCTGAATCACGAATCGACCGGGGAGGTCGGCGGCGATCTGGCCGTCGATTTGGAAGTCACCAGCAATCGGCCCGACTGCCTGGGTCACATCGGCATTGCCCGGGAAATCGCGGTGCTGTGGGGCAAGGAACTGAAAATTCCCGCCGCCCAACCGCCGGAAGGAAAAACACCGGCCGATCAACTTGCCAAGGTCCGCATCGACTGCCCGGACTTGTGTTTTCGCTATATCGCCCGGGTAATTCGCGGCGTGAAGGTTCTTCCAAGTCCCGCTTGGATGGCCCGGCGATTGGAAACCATCGGCCTGACGCCGATAAATAATGTCGTCGATGCGAGCAACTACGTATTGATGGAATGTGGTCAGCCGCTGCACACCTTCGACTACACCAAGCTGAAGGGCCGGGAAATCGTCGTCCGCCGTCCGCTGCCGGGCGAAACCATGGAGGCGATCGATCACAAAACCTACGAACTCGCCCCGGATATGTGCGTCATTGCCGACGCCGAAAACGCGGTGGCCATCGGCGGAGTGATGGGCGGAGCGGCAACCGAGGTTTCCGACAAAACCACCGACGTCCTGGTCGAGGCGGCCGAATTCGATCCGGTCTCGATCCGCAACACCGCCCGACGGCTTAATCTGCACAGCGATTCATCATACCGGTTCGAGCGGCGCGTGGATCCGGAAGGACTGGATTGGGCCAGCCGGCGCTGCTGCGAACTGATCCTTGAACTCGGCGGGGGCGAATTGGCCGCCGGAGCAATCGACGTGGGCCGGCGCCCGCCGCAACGCGAACCGGTCATTCTGCGATTCGCCCAACTCAAACGAATTTTGGGCATCGATGTCCCTTCCGATCGAGTGCGGGAAATCCTCCTGGCACTGGGCAACGTCGAAGCGGCTGATACTAAAGATTGGGCCAGCCGCTCACAAAAAACCGCGATGATATCCACGGCCGGTGAAAGCATAACTTTAATTCCGCCCAGTTGGCGCAGAGATTTAACCCGCGAGGCCGATCTTATCGAGGAAGTCGCTCGCATTCACGGTTACGAGCAAATTCCCGAGGACGTAGGCGTGCCCATGGCGCCCTCGGCGCGCACTCGCGAAGACCGCATTTTGGAAAAAATCCGCGGCGTGCTCTTGGCCGCGGGCATCGACGAGGCCCTGACTCTAAGCATGGTCGACCGTCAATCTTCGGCGGCCATCAGCCCCTGGACCTCGGCCGAACCGCTGCGGAGTTTGATGCCCGTGATCCGTGGGGCCGACTGCCTGCGTCTCAGCCTGATCCCCAGCCTGCTGGCCGCGCGGCGAACCAACGAGGCCCTTTCCAATCCCGAGATCGAATTGTTCGAAATCGCGAAAATTTATCTGCCTCGGCCGGACGATCTGCCCGACGAAGCGTTAATGCTGGGCATAACCAGCGGCCGGGATATCGCCTTCCTCAAGGGCGTGATCGAGGCGATTGTCCAGACGCTCAGGTGCAAATCCCCGTTGGAATCGATAAACGCTGAAATTCCGCTCGTCGATCCGGCCCAATCCTGCCAATTCAAACTTGGCGGCAAAATCCTGGGATATCTGGGCAAATTACTGCCGGAAGGACAAAAGCATTTCGATCTGCGCGGACCGACCACGGTGGCGGAGATAAAAATATCGCCCCTTGTCGAAACGGCCGACTTGATGCCGTCTTATCTCCCGTTGCCTGCCTATCCGGCTGTAACGCGGGACATCAACCTGGTAGTCGATGAGACGGTGCGTTGGGCCGACGTGGCGGCAACCGTTTACGCCACCGGCGGGCCGTGCCTCGAACATCTTGACTACCGCGACACGTATCGCGAAGCGAAACGCCTCGGCGAGGGCAAAAAGAGCCTGCTTATGACCATCACCCTGCGCTGGAAAGATGGCACGCTAACCAGCCAACAAGCCGACGAAATCCGCGATCAAGTAGTGGCCGCCTGCCGGGAAAAATATGGCGCGGAATTGCGAGTATGAGAATTGGTCAGGGATAAAAGAGGGAGGGGAGAAAAAGGGACGCAGCTTTTTATAAAGTGGAGTTATTATAAAGAACTGCGTCCCCTCAATTATCCCTTAATTATCTTTAATTATGACCTTCAGCCATTCTCATCTCCTAAACGTAAGCCGTAAATAGAACTCGTGGAGTCCCTCTGTATCAAGGTCTCCTATTGCAGTTCTCAGTTCAGTGTTGTTGATAGCTGCACGTAACAAGCGAATTGTGATGACAGCCAAGTTTATGAGCTTCGAGTGAGGAACGGTTGCCCGCTTTGCGGTAACATATAAGCTTTCCGTGTTCTGGATACCCTTCTTTGGCACAATATCGCCATGAGTTAGTTTGGACCGTATCCCATATAGTTTCTTCACTTGCCTGTATATTTCTAGGCGTGTTTGTTCATCTTTTCCTAGCAGCAAGGCCGCCCGCTCAGCAAGTGTATGGGCAATCTCATTCTGGCTCGTGGACAAGAGGGATTCCAGTACAGTTGAAAAACCTAGAAAAGCCATATCTTGAAATGGAGTGATGATAGATCCCCAAAAGCAATTAAGGGCAATTGCAATACGATTTGTACACCACTGATAGGGATTATAGTAGGGGTTCAGTTGGTTAAATATAGTTTTAAGAGCAGCACTGCGAATCTTAACGGACCCAAGATGAGAGTGTGCTCCAGCAAGAATATAAGAAGACTGCATGGTATCGCAATGAGCGTATCCACTGCATCGGTACTTCGTCTTCTTGCCTTCCGTAATCGCCTCTACAGACATACTGCCTCCGACCGTGAAAGTGAAGCCGTGAAGCAATGCTAAGCTCATCAAAGCCTGTCTGGTAATATCGTGCGGTGACAGAAAAGATTCTAGAGGGCTTTCGTAGTATGGTATTTTTAGATCGGGAAATCGTGAGACGAACTTCTGTATCTGTTCCTCCGTTTGTCCGTCTGCACGTAACCGTCTGAGGAACGCTTGTGCGTAGTCTCGGCAGTCAACAGCTATTAGATGCGTCGGAGATAACTGGGCCTGTGGCGGAAGGTTTTGGTAGATTTTGATTGCTTCTTTGCCCAGTTGTAATGTAATTGGCTCTATCCAGACACCTTCCGACAATTCGCAGCGATGTTGTCCTATATCTTCCCTGCGAGTTACGCCAAATGGGATACATTGGATTATTCGAGCAATCATGCCGGTGCTCCCTGGGGGGCCAACCAATCTGAGTTTACCTACCAGCGGTAGGCCTAGTCAACAAGTAAAAAAGGGGTCAGAACCAATCCTGTTCGGCTCAATTATTGCACTCGACATTAAAAGCGACAAGTAAACGGAATGCATGACCTACGGAAGTAACATCAACAACGCCGCAAATCCACGTGAACTTGATCGTCTATCTCGGCTATCGCATAGCAACCCGAGGCGGCCGGACCGCAGTTGACCACCACCGTGGAGCCGAGCATGTCCACGCCCCGGGATTCGTGGAGGTGGCCGCAAACGACCAGGGCCGGCCGGGTCTGTTCAACAAACTCCCGCAAGGCCGTACTGCCCACGTGTTGGAAAAAATGCGTGCGATCGAGTTTCATGTTG
>JBEKIK010000241.1:0-4401 GCA_050011795.1 Thermoguttaceae bacterium
TCACCGGGCATTCAATTGCGGACGCGAACTTTTACATTACCGACCAACGTCCACCAAAACCCGGCCAGTGGGGCCACGCAACGTCTTTTTACCGTGTCCCACTGCATGACTACTGCCCATTTGATGAACCCATACCGCTTGCAACCATCTTCACCCATCATGGAGATCGCCTGACGCAATATCACCAGATGCATAGTCCCGCCAACAGTCGGAATGGGCGGTTTCTTTTTTATGTGCCGCAGGCTGGTCGTCTTCAATGTCAGAACGGTGCGTACTTATCGGAAATTGATGCCGAGTTGACTGAGATCATTTTTGGCAATGCTACTTCTCACCAGGATTTTCAGTCCGTACGCACAGGGTTTGGCATTGCGATGCTCCACACCCGTATTGGCCAACAGGCATTCTCAGAAGCCGTCCGCGAAAACTACTCAGAGCAATGTTGCTTTCCGTGTTGCCCAGTAAACGACAGGGCCTTTCTTGTCGGCGCCCACATCGCACGATGGAGCGATTCTCCAGAACTTCGTGGCAATGTTGCGAACGGGCTTTGTTTTTGCCTCATGCACGACAAGGCATTCGAAGACGGGCTTTTCGTTCTGGATCCGCAGTTCCGAGTTATGCCAACGCCTTTCGCCAAGGATTCGCCGTGGGCGATAACAAACATATTGCCATTCGCAAATCAGCAAATCAAAATCGGTCAGGTACAGCCCGCTCTTACTTGTCTGCAATTACACTGGCGGCGTGTTGGCCACGCTGCGTGGCCCAAGTTCTCGAACCTGGGCGGCAAAGATGCACGAGGTGAATGAAGACGCTTGATTTTTTTCGTGCCCTCCTGGGACTGTATTTCGCCGATTCAAGTAAGGTAGGTCGGGACAACGTCCCGACAACGATGTAAAAAAGAAAAATTGGTGGGACTATGTCCCACCCTACCACTGCGTCCAACCGATTCAAGAATCGGTGCCACCCGGAGTGCCATCCTGCTTCCGGCCCTTGAACCATTGTATGACGTAGAAAAATACCGGCGTCAAAAAGATGCCGAAGAAGGTAACGCCTAGCATTCCGGAAAATACGGCGATGCCCAGGTCTCGGCGCATTTCGGCGCCGGCGCCTTGGGCCAAAACTAGTGGGACCACTCCGAAGATGAATGCCAGGGAGGTCATCAAGATCGGGCGCAGGCGCAACCGGCTGGCCTGCAAGGCGGCCTCGCGCGCCGACTCGCCACGCTCGCGCCGTTGCTTGGCAAACTCCACGATGAGGATGGCATTCTTGCCAGCCAGGCCCACAAGGACCACGAAGCCGATTTGCGTAAAGATATTCACGTCGGTACCGGTCACCGCGGCGCCGGTAACGGAGCAGAGCAGGCACATCGGAACGACCAGGATCACGGCCAGCGGCAGCGACCAGCTTTCGTATTGCGCAGCCAGCACGAGAAACACGAACACCACGCCCAGGGCAAAGACGTAGATAGCCGCGTTGCCGGCTTGCAGTTGTAAAAACGTCAGTTCGGTCCAATCGTATGCCATCGATTGGGGCAACTGCCTCTCGGCAATCTCCTGCATCATCGCAATGGCTTGCCCGGAACTGATGTCGGGGGCAGTGTTGCCTGTGATGCCGGTGGCAGAATACATGTTGTAGCGCATGACCATGACCGGGCCGCTAACGTCGCGCACGTCCATCAGCGAGCCCAGCCGGATCATCTGCCCTTGACTGTTGCGGACCTGAAGTCGCAGAATATCGGGAACCTTATTGCGAAATCGCTGATCGGCTTGAACGTTTACCTGCCAGGTCCGGCCGAACTCGTTGAAGTTGTTCACGTAGAACGAGCCCAGATAGACCTGCAGCGTGTTGAAAACGTCGCTGACCTGCACGCCGAGGGCCATGCACTTGGTCCGGTCGACGTCCAGGTATAGCCAGGGCGTGTTCACCCGAGAGCTGTTGAACAAGCCTTGCAGTCCGGGCGTGCGATTGCCCGCGGCTACAATCTGATCGCTGACTCGCTGCAGTTCTGCCAGGCCGAGATTGCCCCGGTCCTCGACGATGAGTTTGAAACCGCCGGTTGCGCCCAGCCCGTCGATGGGCGGCGCGCCGAAGGCCGAAACGATCGCGCCTCGCACTTCCTGCTGGCAGCGATCGCGGATAGCCTCGGCGATTGCGTCGGCCGTTTGCGCGGGGCCGCGCCGGTCGGCGAAGTCCTTGAGCATCACATACATCGAGCCGAGGTTGGGGGCGTTTGCGCCGAGGATCAGCGATTGGCCGGAAATCCCCACCGTATGCCCCACGCCCGGCGTGTCGCGAACGATCGATTCGATCCGGGCCATGGTTCTTTCAGTGCGCTCGACCGAAGCCGAATCCGGCAACTGCACGTTGAGGAGCAAATACCCCTTGTCCTGCTGCGGAATGAAGCCCGTGGGAGTGCGGTTGAACTGCCAGTAGGTTAGCCCCAGCAGTCCGCCATAGACCAGCATCGTGACCAGGCTGACGCGGAGCAGCATGCCCACCAAACGAACGTAGACGCCCGTGCTAAACTTGAATCCCGCGTTGAACAGGCGGAAGAACCAGCCTAGCGTAATGTCCAACACCCAGGTCATCGGGTCGCGGCGGGCGCCTCGCGGCTTTAGCAGGATGGTCGCCAGCGCCGGACTGAGCGTGAGCGAATTGAAAGCCGAGATGACCGTGGAAACGGCGATGGTCACGGCAAACTGGCGGAAGAACTGGCCGCTGATCCCGCCCAGGAATGCGGCCGGTATGAATACGGCGAAGAGCACGAGCCCCACCGCGATTACAGGGCCGGTTACTTCATCCATGGCTTTGCGCGCCGCGTCGCGCGGCGCAAGGCCCTGCTCCAGCCAGCGCTCGATGTTTTCGACCACCACGATGGCGTCGTCCACGACGATGCCGATCGCCAGCACCAAGCCGAATAGCGACAGGTTGTTTAGCGAAAACCCAAAGGCGGCCATCACGGCGAAGGTGCCGATGATGGCCACCGGAACGGCGATCAATGGGATGATCGCCGCCCGCCAGCTTTGCAGGAACACCAACATCACCAGCGAGACCAGGATCACCGCGTCGCGCAACGTGTAAAAGACCTCGTTGACCGACTCTCGCACAAACGGCGTCGTATCGTAAACGATCTGGTAATCCAAACCGTCGGGAAAACGGACTTTCAGTTCCTTCATCTTGGCGTACACTTGGCCGGCCGTATCCAACGCGTTGGAGCCGGGAAGCTGGAAAACGTTCAACGCCACCGATGGGCGGCCGTCCAAGGTGCACGACTGATCGTACTGTTGCGATCCCAGAACGACGCGCGCCACGTCGCGGAGCCGGACTATGCCGGTCGACTGCGGCAGCGGAGCGCCGATGGTGCTCGTCGCGCTTTGCCCAGTCGCCGCGCCGGCCTGGCTGGTAGTGCTGGATGAACTGGGCGTGCCGGCCTGCAGGGCCTGCGTTAAGGTGTTATTGTCGCCGGCCTTGACTATGATGTCGGCGAACTGCTCAGGATCGACCAGTCGCCCCAAGGTGTTGATGGTCAGTTGGAATTGCTGGCCTTTGGGAACCGGCTCTTGACCGATCTGGCCGGCGGCGACCTGCACGTTCTGTTGGGCGATGGCGGTCACCACGTCCAGCGCGCTGAGGCCGAGCGCGGCCAGCTTATCGGGGTCTAGCCAGGCTCGGAGGCTGTAGTCTCGCTGCCCGAAATAAGTGACGTCGGCCACTCCGGGCAATCGCCCCAATTCGTCGCGGATGTAGATCGTGGCATAGTTGCTCAAGAAGATATCGTCATAGCGGTTGTCCGGCGAAACCAGGTTCACGATCATCAGCGTATTCGGTGAGATCTTCTTGACCGTGATGCCCTCGTTCTGAACCAACGGCGGGATTACCGGCAGGGCCAGCGAGACCCGGTTTTGCACCAGCACTTGAGCCATGTCCGAATCCATGCCCAGCTTGAAGGTGACCAACAGGCGGTAGGTGCCGTCGTTGGTCGACTGCGACGACATGTACATCATGCCTTCCACGCCGCTCACCTGCTCCTCGATCGGCGCGGCCACCGTATCGCGCACGGTTTGAGCGTTGGCCCCGGGGTAGAGCGCCGTCACCAAGACCGTCGGCGGAGTCACTTCGGGATACTGTGCCACCGGCAACGTGAACACGGCCACTCCGCCGGCCAGCACGAATACGATCGACAGCACGGAGGCGAAGATCGGGCGGTCTATGAAGAAGTGTGATATCATTGCGGTTGATCGCCTTTCCTATAGGTGGGTTGTATTTCTTCAGTGACGGGTAAAGAGGTCCGCTCGTCTTGCCGGCGGGTGTTCACATGCCAATGAACCGTCTGCAACAGCAGCGCGGCAACGACTCCCACGCAGCCGCCTGAGATGAGGGCCCAGGTCGGATCGAGCAGTCCGA
>JBEKIK010000242.1:0-4374 GCA_050011795.1 Thermoguttaceae bacterium
CGCTGCCGGTAACCAAGACCGTTTGTCCGTCGATCCATTGGCGGATGTCGTCGACGTCCAATTTCACGGTTTTGCGTTGCAGAAGGTCCTCGATCGACACGGGCTGCGGCTGCACGATCAGATTGCCGTCGATCAACTGCCTGTAACTGGGCAGCACGCGGACATCGAAGTGGTTTTGCCGGGCCTGGTCAATAAGTTTCCGCAATTCCTCCCCGGAAAATTCTCCCTGGGCCACGAGAACCTGCCGCGCGGCGTAACGTTGGACAAGCCGGCTCGCCTCCTCGATAATTCCGACGATCGGCACTCCTTCGATGCGCGTGCCCACGAGCCTGGCGTCGCAACCGATAAAACCGACGACGCGGTACTCAAGCCCTCCCGCCTGTCGAACGGCCCTGAGCATTAAAGTCCCCGTTTCTTCGGTGCCGGCGATCAACACCCGGACCTGCCCCTCCGGCCGAGACAGGAGCCAAATGAATTCACGCCAACCGCGCAACAGCGAGCGTAAGCCGCCCACAACGACGATTGTGGCGCCCCAATCGAACACCAGAACGCTGCGGGGAATGAAGGGCAAAGGAACCAGGAGGTAATATATCAACGTCACGGTAATTGCCCCGGCGCTGGCCGCACATATCAAAACGCTTAAATCGTAGAACGTCACGGGCCGGCGCCACCCTCGACAGACACGCAGTCCCATGAACCAGGCGAGTTTGGTAAAGACTACCCAGCCCACGGTGGCGCGGAAACTTTCTAGTTCGTGGGATCTCAACTGTCCTTCGAATCGCAGCCAGTAACCGAGGTAGTATATGGCGATGAAGGTCGGCAATAATGACGCTCCGATGAACAGGTAGATATAGGGTCGGATGAACGACGATTTTAATAATTGTCCTACGGAAAACGGCTTGAGAAACCGCCTGCTGTCCGTCATTTCGGCTTTTTGAGTTATATCAGCGCACATTTGGGCATTTTCCCGCTAAAACTTATCGCCTTTTTGGGCCGCGGCGCATCGTTCGGCGTCGAGCCGGCCTTTCATCGCCTCTTTGAATTTGCTTTCCACCGACTTGTCGTTGGCACTTCGCTGCAGGCACCAGTGCAGGTGCGACTCGGCCTCGGCAAACAGCCCTTGGTCCATGAGGCACAAGGCAAGTTGGTAATGCGCGCGGTAATTATTCCGGTCGCATTCCAGGGCGCGGCGTGCGCACTCGAGCGCCCGCGGACCGTTGTTCAATAGCGTATGGAGCCTTTGAGCTTCCAGCCAAATTTCAACTGCTTCCGGATCCTTTCGATTGCCGGCCTCGAATTCGGCCCGAAGGGCCTGATATTGGCAAAGGGAAACGAGCAGATCGGGACTAACCCGCTTTGAGCAAGCGACATAAAGCGATTGCAGGCTTTCCAGATCGGGTTGGAATTGGGTAATGATGAAATCGATCATGGCCCGGATCGCTTCGGGCGGCGTGTTGGCCACGAGGTTGCAAATCAGTTCATGCTGATTTTCGCGGCCGCAGCGAAATGCCTGCTTGGAAAGCGCCAGCCAACGCCGGGTGTCGCCTGCCAGTAGGGCTTCGGCGGCGGCGGCGCAGACCACGGCGCCGTCGAAGGGCCGAACCCTTAGCGCCTGTGTAATGCAGGCTTGCTTGGACAAGCTCTTCTTTCCGTCTAAAAAGCTTGTTTTGGCAAGATAAATGTAGGCGCGGCCTTGTAATGGGCAAAGTGAAAGCGCCCGGCGGGTATGGCGCAAGGCGGCGTCCAAATGCACCCAATGATCGCCGCATGCGCGTGCAAGCCAGACACGCAGGGCTTCCGGCGAAGAGAATTGCGAATCTAGTGCGGCGTCGCGGACGTTTGCGAGCGTCATGGGGTTCGCCGAGTTTGCCTGCAACTTGTCGAACAAGCGCAAATGGGCTTCAGCCAAGGCAAGGTGCGCGGAACAGTGGCCCGGCTGCCAGTAAAGCGTATTTTCCAGGCAGCCGATCAATTTATTTTCCTTGTTGACGGCGGCATCGATTTCATTACTGCGCGGCGTTGAATCGGCCTTATCGGCCGGGGGCAATTGGGGGTAATTCATTTGCAGAGCAATGAGATATTGCTCCCAGTAAGGCTGGGCAACGGCCGGACCGATGCGGTTGTGGATCATCCATGCGCCGACCGGCATAAGGACAATCGCGGCGGCCACGGCCGCCAAACGCGGCATGGGCGCGGGCCCAGCGGCGTTGGGTTTGGGTGCGGCGAATTGACTTACACGCAAGGCACAAGCCGCCAAAACGGCGATAATTGCCGTGCAAGCGGGAACATACCATACAAAGTCGACCAAGGCCTGGGCGGTTGCCGCCGCCAGACTGCCGGCAATGGCGCCGGCACATGCTTTTAATCGCTGAGAGCCTTTCCATCCGGTCATGCACCAGGCAGCGCACAAGGCGATGAAGGCCAGCGTAAGTCCAAAGCCGATAGCGCCGGTTTCCAAAAAATCCTGCAGATAGGAGTTTTCGGCATGTGTGAATTCGACGGACTCGTTCAGTGCGCCGTCGGAGTATATCGGATAAACTTCATTAAAACTTCCAGCGCCTGCGCCAAGCCAAAGGTAGTCGGGAATTGCGTTTGCGGTGTAAACCCAAATGTTTCGTCTTCCTCCAGTCCAGTCGTTATGTTCGGTTCCGCCGGAGGTTAACGTTTCCAATCGGCGGCCCACGTGGTCCAGGCCGAAGATTGATAACGCAGCGCCGATGATCACGCAAGCCGCCAACAGAATACCCAGGAACCTGCCGGTGGCGGCGGAAGCCGGGCAGCATAGGGCCGTGGAGACCAGCGCGGCTATGAACAGGGCGGCCATTCCGCCGCGAGAGAGCGACATCAGCCCGGCAAATAAGACGACGGCCAAAGCCAATCCGATAAGATAGGTTTTTAATTCGTTCGAGCGATTGGCGCGAGCGCTCCCCGACCAACCGACCATGCCGACCAATGCGACCATGCTCCGCCTGGTGCCCCATCGGTGCCCGATGGTGCCCGTTTGCGCCGGGTTGCGGCTGAATGAGTGGCGAGGCGCGTCAGCGGCAGTTGCGCCATGTATTTGAGTCCGCATGTGGCGGAAAGCGTGGAGCAACCACCAAATCAGCGGACCGGCACCGAGGGCGAGAAAATTAGCGAAATGATTTTTATTGGTAAAACTTCCCTTAACTCCATCGAACGTATTAGAGAAGGGATGAGTGTACGACCAAAAGAACTTTCCATTAGCGGCGAGATATTGGACTAGTCCGAACACCGCCATGCACAGCACGGAAATAGCGCACCAGCGCAAGAGCCGCTCAACGTCTTCAATTACCCTGATGCGCTGAACCGTTATGAAGAACAGCAGTCCGTAGGCCAACAACAGTACAAGGTGTGCGCGTGTTTCTTCCGGAGCGAAGGAGATACAAGCCCAGCGGCCCAAAGATGCGGCGCCCGGTTGATCGGTATTCCACAGCGGCAGGATTTTTGCGTGGCTAGGCGCGAGCCGTTCGAGTACGGATTGAGGCAAGGGGAGGGTTTGGAATAAGACAAGGATCAGCCCGGCGGAAATCAGGGCCAGGGCCCAAGTCGGCCGCCAGTTGGGATGAGGGCGAAGAGTTTGGCGGACGGCCCAAGCCAAGGCCGTGATCGCTGCCAAAGCCGCCAGGATCAATTGTCCCAGGGGATGGCGCCCGCCCATCACGAAGGGAAGGAGAAAAATAACACCGGCCAAACCGCCGTCGATGATTCGCAGCGTGAGCGCGATTAACCTGTCAGCGCCGGGCGCTTGGACACGCATATGCCGGATTATATTCAAATTGCCGCGGAGATTGAACATCTTTCGATTTGTTTGGCGTTTGCCGTTTGTTACCGCTACGCAACCCGTCGAGGGATGCTCAAGGGCCGATACTCTTCTTCTTGGCCGGTATTAGGGGATGATTTGTGATTCATGGGCAGGCGATCCTCGGTAGCGGAGCCGTCATCTTGAGGGTCTTCATCTTCTTCAGCGGCATAATATCCATAACTGTTGTCGTAATAGTCGCGGTAGTTGTAGTAGCCGTCGTTGGATTCCGAACCGGCGGCGTTGACAATCAATCCCAACACGGGGAGTTTGAGCAGTGTATAGCGTTCGACCATGCGCATCACCTGGCGGCGGCGGTTTTTGGCGGGCTTGACGACCATAACCACGCCGTCGACCACGCGGCTGATGATGGCGGGATCGGCAGTGAGAAGCGCGGGCGTGGTGTCAATGAGAATCATATCGTAAACCGAACCCGCCCAAGACAATAGTTGGGAGAACCTTGGTCCGGCGAGCAACTCGGCGGGATTGCCGGGCCGGGGTCCCGCCGGCAGAATATCCAGTCCTTTCACTCCGGTGGTGCGGATGTGTTCGGC
>JBEKIK010000243.1:0-4374 GCA_050011795.1 Thermoguttaceae bacterium
GACTTTCAATCCCGGGACTTTGGTAAAATCCGCCAGGTTGCGGGAAAGAAGTGTCGCGCCGCGAGACAAAACAATCGCGGCAACATTTCGGTTGCTATTTTCGTTTACGAGATGACTTGCTGGGAGAGAGCGCTTGCCGATACTTCCTGCCTAGATTCATGGCTTGTTCATATACTGGATCTTTTTCGAATGTGCCCGTGATTTGTTCCCACCAAGGTTTTCCAGGCCCCACGGTTTCAACCCTGTTTTTCAGCTTGGTTAATTCTTTCTCCAGCATGGCAACTCGCTTTTCAAGTTCTGTCGGGCTCATTTTATGCTCCTAATTGATTATGCCGAGGAGGCATCGAAACAGGGAAGCAGCTAGTATTGACAAATTGGGTAAGCGTGTCAAGGCAAACTTTCTCAAAACTAGCTTCGTCCACATTTTAATATTATGGCATCCAATTCGGCTTTCAATCGCGGGATAATTTCCACATAAGAAAAAGCCCCCAGCGCCGTGCTGCCGCGCTTGAGATTGACGGAATTTTTTCCGCACCATAGCCCCAGGTCGGCCTTGTCGGTTTCGCCCGGGCCGTTTACGCGGCAGCCCATCACGGCGATGGTGACGGGATAGGCCGCGGCATAGAGCGTGGCCTGGCGGACCTGTTGGGCAAGTTCGCAAAAGGCGTCGTTCTCGACCCGGGAGCAACTCGGACAACTTATTATCTCCAGTCCCTTTTTAAGATCATCTTCCGCGCGGCGATAATACTCCTCACCCAGCAGCCGGCCGGCGAGCACGTCGGCCAGGATTTGTTGCCCGGCCAGGACTTCTTCGTGTTTCCGGGCAACCGGCACGGTAAGCGATACCCGCAACGTATCGCCGATGCCCGCCGATAATAATTGTTCGAAGGCCAATCGCGATTTGAAAACGCCTTCGGGCGGAAGTCCGGCCTCGGTCACGCCCAGGTGCAGCGGCACATCCGGACGCTGGGCGGCAAAACGGCGATTTATTTCCACTACCCGGGCTGGATCGGAATCTTTCAGCGATACGCAATACCGCGTAAAACCCAGGCGGTCGAGCAGTTCGCAGTGCTCCAATGCGCTTTCCAGCATGGGACTGATTTGATCGTGGGGAGCGAATTTTTCCTGCTTGGCCGCGTCGACCGACCCGCAATTCACGCCAACGCGCAGGGCGCAATCGTGCCGGCCGGCCGCGTCGACTAAAAAACGCACCTTATCCTGCCAAGGTTTTTCCGGCTCGTAGTGACAGAGATGGCCGGGATTATAGCGGATTTTGTCGATCCACGGCGCGGCATCGGCGGCCAGGCGATAGTTCTCTTGCAGATCGACCGATAGATTCGCGGCTGTGCGCCAGCGGATTTCGGCCAAAGCCCGGCAATCGCGGATGTTATCCACCGCTATCCGCACTACGCCCGCCCCAGCCGCGGAAAGTTGCTCAACCTGGGCCGCAGTAGCTTCGATATCCGCGGTCTTGGTGGCGCACATGCTCTGCACCGCGATCGGATGTCCGCTGCCGATAATCACGGACCCAATGCGCACGGCTCGAGTTGGGTTGCGGATTATTGAACCGGTACTGGTGTTCATTGACAATATTTTATCCGAGACAAACATAATTAAAAAGTTCACGCGATTTAAATTGGAGAAGCTGCGACAACTTTACCGATAATACGATCGACTTTGGATGCCAGGATTAGCCTTTAAAGGCTGAACCTTATCCATAACTACTTATCAGTAAAGATGTTGCGTCTTTTCGTTACACTCCTGTGTGTGATGCTTTGCGGCTGTTCCATCCTTCCAGAGATGTCGCGTCAGCCGCACTTGCACAACCCGTTTCCGCAACTTTGTAAGGTTGCGGTTGCGCCGTTTTTCAACCTGACCAACGAGCCGACATTAGACGGCCGCAAGGTAGCGATTGCCTATTTTAACGAGCTTCAATCGGTACCGGGTTTTGAAGTTGTGCCGGTGGGTGTGGTGGAAACGGCCATGCATGAGCACAAAATTGAGTTACGCGGACCTGCCGAGGCTCGCCGTCTTGCCCAAATTCTCAAGGTCGATGCCGTGGTTATTGGGGCCGTAACTGATTACTTCCCATATTATCCGCCGCGAATGGCCTTGCAGGTAGAGTGGTATGCCGCCAACCCCGGGTTCCATCCCATTCCAGCCGGATATGGGTTGCCTTGGGGGACGCAAGAGGAAAAAGACATTCCGGGGCCGTTGATTTTCGAGGCCGAATTTGCCTTGGCCCAGGCCCAACTAAAAACGCAGACTCCGCCGCTGCCGGCAACGCCCGTACCCGATCCTCCAAAGGTTCGCGGCGAGGAGCCGGGCAACAATTCATCGCCGTACGATACCCGCGGAAATTCGCAGGGCGAGGGCAGTAAGGGGCTCGGCCCTGCGGGCGTCGACGGCAGCCGGGGAGTGCAACCCCTGCAATATACCGCTACGGTCGATGCAGTCGGTACAAGCGATTCAGCCCATGTAAGCGGAACCGGACTTCCGCCGGATTGGCCCGATGCCCGGGGATTTATCCCTCCGCAGCCTCGCACCGAGCCTCCGCCCAGCATGCACAGCGATGCGCCAGTATTGCGTCACACAAGGACTTACAACGGCAACGACATGGAATTTACCACTGCACTTAGCAGTTATTACGCATTTCGCGACGACGCCCGATTTGGGGGCTGGCAAAGTTACCTAACGCGCAGCGACGACTTTATCCGATTTTGTTGCCACATGCACGTCAGCGAAATGCTTACTGCCCGGGGCGGCGCAGGCGAATCTCGATTGACGTGGCGGCGGCCGAATATCCGATAAAAGAATAGGGAAAACTCGAATCACATGGAGTTGCGTGATTCGGGCGATCGGCCCTGATAGCGGGCCGGTCCGCCGCGGCGTACGCAAACTGCGTACCTGAGCGAGCGTGCCGAATCGTGCAACTCCATTTCGGCCAATACATGCCCGGGCAACGAGGCGTCGGCGGCCGCAATGGACATTGACATGCCAGGAGACAGCAGAGGTGAGCCAAGATATTAACGTGTTAGCGCTGGTTAAGGGGGCGGAGCGTTATGTATTTTTATATGACGACGCCAGCCGTGCCGAAACGTTGCGCACGCTCGGCCGCTATGCCTCGAATCCGGAGTTGAGCTTCACCTGGTACGACGCAGCGGTATTAAGCCAGAAGATCCGCCAGGAAACGCACAAATTACATTCGGCGTCGCGTTTCGAGATTCCCATGCCCGCCGATCCCGATGAATTCTGATAATTCATGCGTAACGCCATTGCCCGGTTTCTGCAATATCTGCGCGTGGAGCGGAACGCCTCGCCGTACACGCTGAAGAGTTATCGCGAGGATCTTATCGCCTTGGCCGATTATCTGGCCGAAGCCTCGGGTGCCAAAACGCCTTTGCCCGGCGACATCGCGGTCCTCGATTTGCGCGGCTTCGTGGCTGCCATGCACGAGGCGGGCTACGCCAAGACCACCATTGCCCGGCACTTGGCCTCGCTAAGGAGTTTTTTCCGCTTTGGCCAGCGCGAGGGCTGGACGAAATCGAATCCGGCAAAACCGCTTCGCAATCCGCGCAAAGGCCGGTCGTTGCCGCACTTTCTTTCGGCCGAGGACATCGGACGCCTGTTGGAATCGCCGCCGGCCAATGATCCGATGGGCCTGCGCGACCGGGCGATTCTGGAAACCATGTACTCGGCCGGACTGCGGGTGAGCGAAGTCGTGGGATTGGACGACGGCGATCTGGATTTCGAGGCCGGCGTGCTGAGGGTTCGCGGCAAGGGTCGGCGCGAGAGGCTTTCGCCCGTGGGATCGTACGCCATTCGCGCGATTAGACAATGGCTAAGCGTTAGGAAATTAAATCCCCACGAACCGGCCGGCCCGGCGGCTCCGGTGTTCGTCAATAAATTCGGCCGGCGGTTGACCGTGCGGAGCGTAGGGCGAATGCTGGAAAAGTACCTGAAAACGAGCGGTCTGGACGCCCGAACCACGCCCCATTCCCTGCGGCACAGTTTTGCCACGCATCTGTTGGACCGGGGGGCCGATATCCGTAGCGTGCAAGAATTGCTGGGCCACAAAAGCCTGGTAACCACGCAAATCTACACCCACGTAAGCTCGTCCGCATTGCGACAAGCCTACCAAAAAGCCCATCCCCGGGCGAATTAATAGGGTTCAGGGTTCGGGGTTCAGAGTATTGTGTGTGTGGATTGCATGAGATAGTTGGCAAAATGGCTATTAATCGTTTTGATCTTCGATTTTATTCATATTGCCGGATTGGGGCGTTTTTCGACCTAACACGAACCATCTTTCAAGCACTTCGGTAAGCTGTTGGCGAATGCGATCATCACTAGTCCTGCTTTCAATAAGTTCCCTGA
>JBEKIK010000244.1:0-4371 GCA_050011795.1 Thermoguttaceae bacterium
TGGAGATCGATCCTCAGGTCCATCACCTTATCCATTTCCCGCTGGTTGAGAGTACGCTTGGTTACGCAAAGCACGTCATAATCCGACTCGGGATCAGCCCCCCCTTCCACGCGAGAACCGTAGTGATACAGACGCACGAAATTATCACCTAGTACCGTTTGTAGCATTTCGCGCAACTCGATTACACAAGGATGAGGCGCACGGCTGGATTGTTTGGTCTTGGGCGTTTTCATGACGATAGACGTACGGAAAGTAGATGATGATACGCATCACACAACCTGAATATAAGGTATGTTGCTAAAATCCCGGTGTCAAGTATCCCCTTCCTGATCTTGTGTCATCCCGAACCCTTGACAAGATTTTTAACATTGTTATAGATATGTTGTATTCGCGGCGGTTTTCCGTCGCGGATTACGGCCTCGAGGTCAACGATGGTGAGGCTTCCTTGGCGGAAGCCATAACGGTGCTGGGAGTCGTTGCCTCGGGGTTTTTTTGCGCTACGGCTGTAATAAATGCGATCTACGGTATAATGGGTAATGTTTGAGGGAGAAAGTCTTTATGTTGATGTTTGATCGTTTTTTGAGCGAATGTTTTTTATTGCAAATTGGTAATTGCAAATTTCAAATTGCAAATTGAACAATCACAACAACTTGCGCGATTTGTCATTTTATTTGGATATTCATTTAACCATGAAAATACTCGTGCTGGGACTTGGCAATCCGCTGGTGAGCGACGACAGCATAGGTCTGCGCGTGGCGGAAACGCTGAAGCCGATGCTGGCCGGCCGGTCGGACGTGGAAGTATCGGAAGATTATTGGGGCGGGCTGAGATTGATGGAGCGAATGATCGGCTACGATCGGGCGATAATCATCGATGCGATCCGAAGCGGCGCCCCGCCCGGCACTGTCCACCGTCTCGCGCCCGATTCCATCTCCACGCAACGCAGCGCCTCGGTCCACGACGTAAATCTGCCCACGGCATTGGAATTCGGCCGGAAGGCAGGCGTGGCCTTGCCGAAAAACGAGCATATTCTACTTGTTGGAATCGAAGCCGAGGATATACTGACTTTTAGCGAGCGATGCACGCCCGCCGTCGAGGCGTCCATTCCCCTGGCGGTCGGGGCGGTAATGCAGGCAATCCAGGAAATTCAATAGAGATTGGGGATTGGAAATGGATTAGTAAAAGTTTTATGTCATCGAAGACTCGTTTTATGTCAATACAATTTTAGTTCCATTGTTCACTACCCACTGAAAACTGAGAGGTTGTGAATTTATCGCTTGTGCGTAACAATGGCCATAATATGTAGGGTGCATGAAACGAACCATCTCCTACGGATTGCGGTGCGTTTCACACACCCTACAAAAAATCACACCCTCAGGCAACTGAAAACTGATAACCGAATAATCCCAAAGTGACCGCATCCATATATTCCCATGTTTTTCCCAACGGCCTGGTGCTGGTTGCCGAACCCAGGCCGTCGCTTAAGTCGGCGGCGTTTACGTTTCTTGTGCCCGCCGGCTCCGTGCACGATCCGGCCGATCGCTCCGGGCTGAGCGGATTCACTTGCGAGATGACCCTGCGCGGGGCAGGTCAGCGCGACAGCCGGCAGTTCATCCTCGACCTGGATAACCTGGGCGTGGAACGCAGCGAATCCGTGTCGAACGCCCATACCAGTTACAGCGGCGCCACCCTGGCCGAAAACCTGCCCGCCGCCTTGTCCATCTATGCCGACGTCTTACTGAGCGCCCACCTGCCGGATGACCAACTTGAGGCCGGGCGTTTGGGCATGTTGCAGGAGTTGCACGCCGTCGAGGATGAGCCCGCCCAAAAGGTTATGCTCGAATTGCGCCGCCTCCATTATCCCCTGCCCTGGGGCCGGCCTCCGCAAGGCGAGGAAAAGGCCGTCTTGGATGCCACTTTGAACGATATCCGCCTGCATTATCGCCGGCATTTTCAACCCAAGGGAACCATCCTCGGCGTGTCCGGCCGGGTCGACTGGGACAGTTTGAGGGACCTTGTCGGCCGCTTGCTGGGCGATTGGACCCAGGGCGCGACTGAATCCATCGATGAACAACCCGCCGCGGGCCGTTACAAGCATTTCCCTTACGAGTCGAACCAAACGCAAATCGGCATCGCCTATTCCAGCGTGCCATATCGGCATCCCGACTATTTTCAAGCCTGGGGAGCGGTCGGCGTTCTGAGCGGGGGCATGAGCGCACGATTGTTCACCGAAGTCCGCGAACGCCGCGGTTTGTGCTATAGCGTTTACGCCGCGTATCACACGCTGCTGCATCGCGGAGGCGTTTTTTGCTATGCCGGAACCAGTGCCGACCGGGCACAGGAAACGCTGAACGTCACCCTGGGCGAACTCGTACGCTTGGCCGACGGCATCCAAGAGGGCGAACTCGACCGACTGAAGGCCCGCATCAAAAGCGCGTTGGTCATGCAGCAGGAATCGTCCTCGGCCAGAAGTTTTTCGATCGCTTTCGATTGGTATCATCTCGGCCGCTCACGCACCTTGGACGAAGTGGAACTACTAATCGACGCTTTGTCCAGCCGCAGCATCAATGCTTATTTGAAGGAACATCCGCCGCGAGATTTCACCGTGGTCACGCTTGGACCGCGGCAGTTGGAGACGCCCGATGGAATTTTGTAAACATACGCTCTCAAACGGCCTGGAAATCGTGGCCGAATGCGAGGGCGAGGCCCATTCGTCGGCCTTTGGATTCTTCGTCAAAACCGGGGCCCGCGATGAAACCGACGCACTGGCCGGCGTGAGCCATTTCCTCGAACACATGATGTTCAAGGGCACGCCCACCCGCTCGGCCGACGACGTGAATCGCCAGTTCGACGAAATGGGTGCACATTACAACGCCGGCACCACTGAGGAAACCACGGTCTACTACGCGGCGATTCTGCCCGAGTACCAACACAAAGTTGTGGCGCTTTTGGCCGACATCCTTCGCCCCTCGCTCCGCCAGCAGGATTTTAACACCGAAAAACAGGTGATCCTCGAGGAGATCAAGATGTACGAGGATCAGCCACCCTTCGGGGCCGACGAAAAATGCCGCGCCGCTTTCTTCGGCGCCCACCCCCTGGGCCGAAGCGTGCTGGGAACGGCTAAAAGCATCGCCGATCTTACGGTCTCCGCCATGCGCGATTATTTCAATGCCCGATACAGCCCCGGCAATATCGTTCTGGCCGCTGCCGGGCGGATCGATTTCGCCGCGTTGGTCGATACAACCGCGCAATGTTGCGGACATTGGCGACGGATTGCGGCACAACGCGAGATATCCAAGGCAGTGCCGAATCTGAAATTCGAGGTCCTCTGCAAGGAAATCGCCACGCAGCAGTATGTGATCGAACTTTCCTCCTCCCCGGCGGCCGAGGACCCCGACCGCTACGCCGCCAAACTCCTGGCCACAATCCTCGGCGACGACACCGGCAGCCGATTATACTGGGAATTGGTCGATCCCGGCTTGGCCGAACAAGTCACATTAAGCCACTGCGAATATCAAGGCTCGGGCCTGATGATGACATATATGAGTTGCGAGCCGAATTGCGCGGCCGACAATCTGCAAACCATTTTGAACGTATATCGGCTCGCCGAAACAAAGGGACTCACCGAGGAGGAGCTAGTCCAGGCCAAAAGCAAAATCCGCTCGCGCATCGTACTCTCCTCAGAACGTCCCCGCGGCCGGCTCTTCGCCCTGGGCAGCGATTGGCTCTACCGCCGTAAATACCGCTCCGTGGACGAGGACCTTGACTGCGTTGCCGATATATCCTTGGGTCAAGTTCACGATGTTTTGAAAAAATATCCCCTATCCAAATGCGCCACCCTGACCATCGGCCCGCTGGGAAAAATGTCTCCGCCGATATGAATATGTATTTCGAAAAGTCTTGAATTGATGACATATTAGAGTATATACTTGAAATAAGACGGGGGAATAACAGGTAGGATATTTATTATGAGCATAGAATCTGCCACCCATACGAATCGAGTAAAAGTGATTATAGAAAAGGTGGAGGAGGGCTATATCGCCTATCCTCTGGGCATGAAAGGGATTGTGATCGGGCAGGGCGATTCCTATCACGAGGCATTGGCCGATGTCACCTCAGCCATTCGCGCTCACCTCAGCGAATTCGGCCCCGATTGCCTTCAAGAGGCCGCTTCCGCCATAGAAGTTTTTATTGCCGAAGCGGAGGTGCCTATTTAATGGGTAAATTCCCTCGTGACGCTCCAAAAAGACAGGTAATTTCGGCTTTGGAAAAGTTGGGATTTGAACTTGTGCGTGATCGAGAACATGTGCAAATGCGGCGCCGCGAACCAGATGGTACATTTACTCCTCTGACCATGCCGTCCCATAGATT
>JBEKIK010000245.1:0-4371 GCA_050011795.1 Thermoguttaceae bacterium
CCCGGGCGCGATCGTCCAAATTCGGCAGTTTGTTCAGCAGGCGCTTAAGTTCGTCTTCCATCGGCTTGCGCCATCCGCGGCGGAGTTGCTCGATCACCGGAGCGACCGCGCGGTGACGCCACTCGGTCATAAACAGTGCGGTTTCCTGATCGATGATCCGCATGGCATGGGGCAATTCCTTGTCGCGCCGGGCCTTATTCCGTATACACGCCTCTTGCAAATCATCGATCGAATACAGATAAACGTCGGGACGTGCGCCGATGGCCGGATCGAAATCCCTGGGCACGCCCAGATCGAGGATAAAAAGCGGGCGGCCGAATCGGGCACGCTCTATCCGTTGGAAATCGGCCAATTTTACGATCGGCTCGCTCGCCCCGGTGGTGCTCACGATCAAATCGGCGGTGGCCAGGGCCTCGTGAAGCTGATCCCAGGCGATCGCGCGTCCGTGCCAATGCGGCGCCAGTTCACTGGCCCGCTGGAAACTGCGATTGACGATTGTGATCTGATGCGTTCCTTCCTCGCGCAGATAGCGGAGCGTTTCCGCGGCCATTTCGCCTGCGCCGATTACGACCACGTGTTTGTCGTCGAAGCGCTCGAAAATCTGCCTGCCGAAATCGGCCACGGCCACGCTTGGAATGCTTACCCGCCGCTGGTGTACGGCCGTTTCGCTCGCCACCCGCCGCGCTGTGTGCAATGCCGCCTGAAACAGCGAATGCAGCAACGGCCCGGTATTCTCCTGAAGCATGGCCGTCTGGTAAGCCTCCTTCACCTGGCCGAGTATTTGCGGTTCGCCCACCACCATGCTGTCCAGACTCGAAGCCACGGTGAACAAGTGCCGGACCGCCGCCTCGTCGCAGTGCAGATACAGGTATTGAATAATCAACTTGGCGTCGAGCCCGTGAAACTCAGCCAAAAACGAAGCCACCTGCTCCAGCGACGGCTCCACATCCGCTTCGCCGGCCGAGTAAATCTCCACACGGTTGCAGGTCGAAAGCAGCACAGCCTCGGTTTGCGGAAACACTCGCCGCCAGCGGTCCAGGGCCTCGCGGGTCTGCGCCGGACTGAAAGCCAGTTTCTCCCGCAATTCGATGGCCGTATTGTGATGGCTGCAGCCGACGACTTGAAGCATGATGGTTATCAGTTATAAGTTATCAGTTTTCAGTTTACGGTTTTCGGTTTTAATCGCGAAACCGCAAGCGGTTTACTGCATCCCTCTATAATTCATCCCTTATCCTTTTTCCAGTTTTTCCTGGCGTTCCCGCTCTTGCACGTTTGACTTTTCAATGTTTCGCCTTCCGCCGTGCCGCGTGTCGAGCGACAGGCCCATAACCAAGGCGGCCGCAAGGAAGACAAAGCTAATCAGGGTTAAATAAACGACTTTCCGGCCTTGTCTGGCAGGCTTGTATGCCAGGCTTACGACGATCGCCGCCGACAACCAGAAAAACATTATAAGCGTGCTTAAGACCAGGGGATCGGATAAGGGTAGGCGGTCCTGTCCAGGCCGATGGTCGATGGAATTAAGGATCATGCCTCCCAAAACTCCGATCCCCAACATAATCAAGGCGATAATTATCGCGCGATGATTGATCCGCTGGAGCCATTCCAAACTGGGCAGGCGCATGCCTTGCCCCATGGGACGTTTTTGTTTCAATCGCCGCGTCTGCCAGAGATACATTAGACCCGCGGCCAGTCCGAGGAGCATCGACACCGCCGCCGCGGCCAGCGAAGCGCCGTGGATCGTCCCCCAAACCTTCGAGGCCGGTTCGCGTGGGAACGGCGTCGCGCCGGCAACAAATGCAGCCGTGGCAATAAGCCCCAAGACAATAGGCAAAAGAAAAAGGCCGATCGAAGTCCGCGGATGAAAAAAAAGCAGGTATAAATACACCGCCATCAGCGCCCAGGCCGCCGCCAGACACCAATCCTGCCAACTCGAAAGCGGCACGCCCGTGGTGTTTACCGCCCGGTAATAAAGATACGCGGTATGGGCGAACAATCCGGCCCCGGCCCAAGCAATCATGATCGCCCCGCGAATCCCGCTGCGAAACACCAGGCGCGAGACCTCCATCGCCAGCACGATCGCATAACTGGCAGCGAAACAAATTATGCCCACGCGAGATAGCATGATTTTTATTTTGAAAAAAGCGGGCGGATATGAGATTCCACTTCATCGGCAAACGGTGCAAATCCCAATGGGCATCCTTTGCGAATGACATCCATGTCATACATGGCGGAGGCAATTTGATCTTTTTGATCAGCCGACAATTCCTGATGCACAATTCCCGCGGCTACTCTCAGAACAGTTTTAGGATTGTGGTTTCTGTTTTTCTTCGGGGCGGGCAATCCCTCGGGATTTCTAGGCGTTTCAGGCGTTATATTCAGGTTTAAAGCCCTTTTTATGGCGTCGGGATCAGTTAGAAGCCAACTTTCAATACAAGGATGGGCAACTCCAACAGCCATAGGAAGCGAGGTACGCGCTTCATCACGGCCCTTACTTAAAGCTTCTCTTTTGGCCATCAAATCGCCTTCTGAATCAACCACGAATACAGCCCCGTTAGAACGATTATAGAAAGCCTGCCGTCTGGCAAAACGTACTTTTTGCCAAAGACCATGTCCAGTGTCTTTTCGTTGGAGAAATATGACTCCGTAATGTTTCACTAACATTTTTTCAGGTCTTCCGCAAAGTGCATGCACAATTATGGGCACAACTCCCCGCCGAGGCAGTTCAGGCTTCATATCTCGCACTAGAGGGCCGACATCTGTTTTTCCTTCGCCATATATTTCTACAATTATGTTTCCTTCAGGCTGCACCGAAGAGGTCCTCCTCGCTGAGATTGTACCATAGTTCGCCTAAATAAAAATCACCATCCGCCAAACGTTCATGTATGTTTGGCGCTTGACTAAGCGGCCTTGCTCGCACAGGACCATCTGGATCTCCAGGCGGGCGACTCAGAAACGTTACCTCTTCCGGTTTGAAGAAACTTAACACATAAGGTGAATGTGTAGTTAATATTATTTGCGGAAAGCGAACATTATTATCGCCTTTTGCTAATTTCTGAAGTAATTGAATGATTTCTCCAAGCCTTTTTGGATAAATACCATTTTCTGGTTCTTCTATAAGCAAAAGAGGTGGTGGTATAGGTATATGAGTTAATGCAAGAAAACCTAAAATAAGTAGTGCTCCATCAGACACCATTCCTGCGCGAACAGTTTTGCCGCTACGGGTTTCAAAAAATATGCCCTTACCAATTTGTCCAGGCCCCGTGGGACCTCGTGGGCCATCATTATAAACTGATTGAATTTCGGTAGATTCTATACGTATATTTCGGAATTGTGGAAATAATAGGCAAAATTCTTCACAAAGACGAACATATTCTTTGGCATCATATCCAAGCAAATCATCAAGTAATGTCGCCAAACCATATCCATTTCGATCCATTCGAAATTTTCGATTAATATTTATTGATGTTGGAGAAGCTAACTCTTTTGATTTAAATGAATAACTATGTGCTGGATTAATAATATTAGATATTGTATGGACAATACTTTTCATTTCATCAGAATCACGTATTCTATGCTCTATGCTGCCAAGTGTGATTACTTCACTCACAACTTGCTGTTTCAATGTATATAAGGCGGTACGGTTAAAACTTTCATGTGATTTTAAACTAAACTTATTTAAAGGAGACGATCTAATCCACTCATTAGAAATAATAAACGAGTCATTTTTACCTTCAACGCTAAATCCATAACATATTTTTTCATCTTTATATTTATCGTGAGGTGGAACTAAAAATTCACCTTCAAACGCTATATATGGTTGCTGACTACGATAACATATTAATTCATTTATTTCCCATATATTAGGCAATACATTACTTAATTGGTCATTTGCACTCCCATTGAATATCTCAATAGCCTCCAGTAAGCTCGATTTGCCAGAATCGTTTTCCCCAATCAACACATGAATGGGCGTTAGAGGAATATCAATTTCCCCTAGGCATTTGTAGTTTTTAACGCCAAAACGAGTAAGATACATGGCAATCTCCTCTTTGTGAGATTTATTTTCGAAAATCAATATCGCAATATTAACCGCCAATACAGCGGGTTATTTATCCGGTCTATTTTTCCAATTTGTATTCCTCGATTTTTTTCCGCAGCGTGTTGCGGTTGATGCCCAGGCGGTCGGCGGCTTTGATTTGGACGTTGTCGCACTCGGCCATGACTTGGGCGATCAGTTCCCGCTCCACGCGATTGACGATCATGGCTTGGAGATTATCGGCTTGCGGGCCGCCGCTGGCTATGCCTTGCTCGATCAGTTCCGCGGCCAAGGTGGCCATGTCGGCCGTGCGAAGGCGTCCGATGCGCCTGGGT
>JBEKIK010000246.1:0-4359 GCA_050011795.1 Thermoguttaceae bacterium
TGCAGGAAACTTCCGCCGGCCAAGCTTTGGTCCGCTGCTGGAGGCTGCTGTTTCACGCCCGGGTGCATCTGGCGATTCAAGATCGCATTGCCGATAAAAGTCTTAACCCTTCGGGTTTGCGCGAGCGGATTCATCGGATTGGAAAAGTGGAATTCGACGAGATACGCGCGGTGCTTGGGCAGGAAGGATTTTTGTTGCCGCCGCAGAACGATCAGGGCGTCTATGAAGAATTCGCCGCGATTTTTTGGGAATTGCGATACTTTGCCTGGAATGCCTTGCCGCGATATTTTCCTTCCCTGGAAGACCCGGATGCGGCGGCGACGGTATTGCGGCAGGACGTCGATGCCCAGTGGTTATACCTTACCTCGCGGCCTTTAAACGCGCCCGATCCCGTGGATCGTTCGGCCAGCGATGATCTAGGGGCATGGATCGGAAGCGGCGACGATGCTTCTTCCCATCCGCCGGCGAAAAAAGAAACGCCTTCGGCCTCGAAATACCGCAGGCTGATGCGCAAGGCGCGGCGTCCGCAATTGCTGGGAAACGTGGTCGGTGCCGCGATATGCCGCGTTAAGGCGCTGCAATGCGCGCCGCCGGATAAAATCGATCGCGCAAAACTCGCGGTAAGTGAAGACGTGAATCGGTTGATCGGCCGGCTCGAGGCCGCATTGGAACTTTCCCGCGATCCGCCGCAGCCCTGGCAAGGTTCGTTGCTAGGGCTGGTGCAACTTTCCGCCGACGGATATTGGACCTCCGAGGCCCGATTGCTGTACGATCTGCAAAAAGTATGCGTTGACTACGAACGGGAGATTTTTAAGATCGATCTGGTCCGATGGTTGTTTTCCTTTGGCCGGCGGCCCATCAAGCGGCCTTTGCCCAACCAGCGCGACGTGCTCGCCTCCCAGCACCTGCGCAGCGCCGATAGGCGCCTGGCCTCGGTGCGGATTGCGGAATCGCATCGCAAACGGTTGGCAACGTTGATTCACTCCGCCATTGAACGGGTCGAATCGCGTTTGCGCGAGCGATTCCGGCCGAAAATCACCGGCGCGCTGGAATCGGTGGGACTAGAGCCCCGCAATCTGCCCGAGCAGGCGGCGCGGAATAAAATCGTGGAAGAATTGCTTGATAAGGTTGTGGAACGGGGATTTCTCTCCATGGGCGACCTGCGCGACGCGCTTTCGCGCAACGTACTGAAGCTGCCCGACATCGGCGGCCCGGGTACGTTGATCTTCGGCGATCCGCTGTTGCGGGCCGATCGGCGCCTGGCCGAACTGCTCGACGGAGTCTATCGTCCGGCGGCGTTCTATCTGCGCTGGTTGCAGCAACTCAGTTCCCTGGGCTTCGGCACGCGGATCGGCCGATTCCTCACGCTCTACCTGGCCGTGCCGTTCGGCGGATCTTATTTAATCAACAAAGGAATAAATCATCTTTTCGCGCTTTTTCTGAAATATAAGAAAGATATTCATCACTATGAAGAACCTTCGACAATTCTGCTTTTAGGCGTTTTTATCTTTGGACTGGTCAACGTCGGATGGTTCCGCAAGTTCGCGGGACAATCGCTAAAAGACGGTTATCATTCCGCTAACAAAAACCTTATCTCGCCGCTCTGGCGCCTCGTACACTCGCGCATTGTGCAAGTGATATTCCGCAGCAGGATATTCAGGCTCTCGTTCCGCTTTCTGATCAAACCGGCGATCTGGACCGGTCTGGCTTGGATGCTGTTCCCGCTGGCGGGCGTCAATTGGCGGGCTTCGTTGACCAGCACGGCGTACATTTTCGTGCTCATAAACGTGCTGCTCAACTCCCGCATGGGGCGCAATATCGAGGAAATGGCCGCCGATTGGGCCGTGCAAACCTGGAATCGCTACGGGATACGATTCTTCATGGGCCTGTTTTGGATGGTGGTCGAGTTCTTCAACGCCATGTTGGAAGCCGTCGAACGACTGATGTACGGCGTGGACGAATGGCTGCGATTCCGCAGCGGCGAAACCTCCGCAACCTTATGCCTTAAAGCCGGCTTGGGCGCCATCTGGGCCTTTGTGGCTTATATCCTCCGTTTTTGCGTCACACTGCTGATCGAGCCGCAGATCAATCCCATCAAGCACTTCCCGGTAGTTACCGTGTCGCACAAGTTGCTGGTGCCCATCATACCGCACCTGGCCGGAGTTTTTGCATCGAGAATGGGCATCGAAAAAGGCTGGGCCTGGACGTTGGCTTCGGCCGTAATCATCAGCATTCCCGGAATTTTCGGGTTTCTGGTATGGGAACTCCAGGAAAATTGGCGCCTGTACGCGGCAAACCGCAAGAAAGGCTTATGCCCGGCGGTTATCGGCAAACACGGCGAAACCATGGTCCGCCTGCTTAAACCGGGGTTTCATTCCGGAACCCTGCCAAAATTGTTCGCCAAGCTGCGCCGGGCGGAACGCAGGGCCAGGGCCGGCGGAAACTGGAGCCCCGTGCGAAAATATCTCCACGCCCTGGATCGCTTCGAGCTGTCGATCCGGCGTTATATCGAACGCGAGTTTCTGGCCCTGCTGGCGGAAAGCAAATGTCCCGCTGCGGCTGCGATTAAGGCGCGTGAGATTCGCCTGGCCACGAATCGCGTGCAAATCCTGTTCGCCCGCGATAATTCCGCAAACGATGATTTATGCGTCGCCTTGGAAGTACACAGCGGCTGGCTTGTGGGCGACGCGGCCAAAGCGGGTTGGACCCATCGATTGCCGCAGCGCCAACGGCAGGCGGTTATTTCGGCCATCCTCGGGCTGTATAAGACCGCCGGCCTGGAATTGGTCGAGCAACAAATCCAAGTCGCTTTTTATCCGCGCGTCGCCGCCTATGATATTAACCCCCGAGGGATAACGGTCTATCCCAATCCAACGTCATCTTACTCTGAACGGAGTGAAGCATCTTATCAGACCGAGATTTTTTACAATCTTAAGGAAAACAAAACCATCTATCCGGAATTCGCCGGCGGAAACTTGCGGACCGTCATGCCCGCCGTGGATCGCTCGCAACTCATGTTTAGCGAGTTGCGGATCGCATGGGAGCAATGGGTCCGATGGTGGGAAGATTATCAAACAACCCCCGACCGTTGCCCTGAGCCGCTCGCGCCGTTTCCGGTGTTGCCGGGGGCATGAGTTTAACTAAAGATTTCTTTGACCGGCAATGAAAACTCCGGCAGCAGGTCGGGTATGGTGAGCAAGTCGTCGTGGGTAAGGATTTGGATTTCGCGGGGGTGACGGTGGATAGCAATGGTTTGCGCTTGGGGATCGACGACCAGGACCACGATTGTGCCGGCATCCAGCCAATCTTGCACTTTGGAATTGATTTCGCTTGCCCGATCGTCGGGTGAAAGAACTTCGACGGCTAAATCCGGCGGGCCTGGGAAGAATTTTTTCTGTCCACCGGGCGGATCGCGATCGGCGCGGACAAAGGCCGCGTCAGGCGCGCGGACGGTATCGGGATTTCGAGCGATTATAAATCCGACTTCGGAGGAAAGCACTCGACCAAACCCTCGTTTCTTCACGAAATTGCGTAATGCCCAAACAATATTTCCGGAAATCCAGCCATGGTCGTAACCCGTCGGCGTCCTGTAAATCAACTCCCCCCGGATCAATTCGCACGGGCCGATATCGCCAAGCGCGAATAATTGATCCGCCGTCATTGTTTTTTCAAGAGTAGCCATAATATAATGTTACAAAATCGAAGTTCATAATGCAAGCAGCCTCTAATCCCTAACCCCTATTTTCAATTCATCCGAATTGCCCTTCAATTCCGGGGCGTACATGGCCGAGGCACGGGTGGGCAGGGCGCTAAACTTGCCGGGAATTTCGGCCCTCATACGGTAGGAAACGCTGTGCTTGCCCCGTGCCAACGCGCGGGCGAAAAACACCACGCGGTTGTCGCGGAACTCGACGTAGGCGCCCAATGCGTTGCCGTTGTAACCGCTGCGCTGATCGACCGGCTCGAATCCGGCGGGCTTCATGTCCTCGAAGATCAGGTATTCGTAATCGTTCTTGGAGTCGATTTCAAGTTCGATTTCCACCAGGTCGCCGCTTTTAAGTTCAGCGCCGCTAGGCAATTCCTGGCGGTCGTATTTTTCCACCTTTTCATCTACTGCCTGGCCGCGCGATCCGGCTGCCTTGATCGATTTATCGGCCTTGACCAGTTTATAGTACTTGCGGTTGACCTTTATTTCCAACCCGGCCTTGGTGATAAAATCTTCCAAGGTGAAATTCGCCGCGTAACCGTTGTAGTACAAGGGGCCCGTGCCTTTTTTCTTCAGTTCGACCTGGTGTTGGCCTGCGGAAAGTTCCTGGCCTTCGAGCACTATTTTGTTGTCGAACGCAAAGAGGTTCTTGG
>JBEKIK010000247.1:0-4350 GCA_050011795.1 Thermoguttaceae bacterium
CTCTCGGTCAAGCCACAAGGAGAAATACAAAATTGAAGGCGCGAAGAGCATGAAATAATGCGCCCTTGCAATCGGCGAAACGACCAGCATGGCCACGCAGGCCAGGCTAAAGGCCGTAGCCAGGCTCAAGGCGTCGCCACGCAGGCCCAGGCGGATGCCGACAATCCCCAGCGCCGCCAATACGGCCAATCTTAATCCCAACAAAAACAATTCAGCCTGCGGCGAATCCATGATCATTTCCGGACGGTTAAACATGGTTTTAGGACGTTCAAAAAAATCCGCCAATCGATCGTCCGGTCCGCCGGCGGCCGCGTGCCACATAAAATTGCCCAGGCGATAAGCGGCGTTTTGCAGGCTTTGATTGCGCGTCGAGCGGGAATTGCCCGATCGCGGGTCATCGCCGCCGTCATCCGCCTTGGTCAGTACGAAACCCGACCAGGTTTTCAAGTGGTGAAAATTCGCCTTCCATCCGACCAGCATCGAGGGGATGACCAGAAAGAATAATAATAGTCCCGCGAAAAGTCCCCCGGACGTGAGTCCCAAGGATGAGCCGGCCGACGGCCGAATGGCAGCGGTCGAGTCGGTTGCCGCGGGCGCGTGCGACAGGCGGCTTTTTATCCAAACCACCAGTTGCACGAATATCAAAAAACTTACCGGCAGCAGGGGAACGATCTTCAACACGACCGGCAGGGCAAATACAATGCCGCCGAGCAATCGCGCGAAATACCCGCGCCCGCTTATGACCAATCGCAACCCTAAAGCCAATAAATATAATTTCAAAATGCCCACCTGTCCGCGCTGCAGACAATTGAGCGTGGGCAACGCGGCGGCACATAGGGCGGCAATACCCAACCAGGGATACCACGCGGTATAATGCCGGGCCACGTGATCGTCCCGGGCATACAGCCAACGGAGCATTCTTGCGCATTCGTAAAAACATCCCCAGCATAAAAGCAAGGAAATGACAAACCAGACCATCACCTGATCCTGCGGAGGCAGAACGTGCAATGGGGCCATGAGCATGGCGAACATGGGCGGATACAAATACGTCCAGCCGCGCGGATTGCTCACCTCGTACGGCGGCCGGCCGTCGAAAAACGCAGCCCCCGCCTCGGTGTAGACTGTAAAGTCGGTCTTGTGTTGCAGCGGATCCTCGGGATGAGAATAACCGCGCTGGCGAACGTCAAACCATCCCCAAATACATATTCCCAAAAAGGGGATAACCAGCCAGCGCCAGCAAAATCTCAGTCGCAAGCGACGCTGCCGCGCCGTTTCGATAGGAAGATAATGAAAATCCATTATGTGATATTGGGCAATAAGCGCAATATGGGTAGTATTCCCGCCTGGCGTGCTAACTCTTCATTCTAATTGTGCCCTAAGAATATCGTTTGATCCTTTTTAGAAATAGAGCGATTTTTCCAGACTGGAGGCTTTAGTCGATAGACCGTAGGCTATAGGCTATAGGTCATAGGGTCTTTGTGTTAATGTTTGAGCGCATTTTGCGCGCATGTTTTTTTATTGCAAATTGAGTAATAGCAAATTGCAAATTGAACAATCATAACCACTTGCGCGATTCGCCACTTTACTCCGTATTTCGTACTTTTAACTGAAAACTGAAAACCGATTACTGAAAACTTAATGAAACCGCTTGCGGTTTCGCGTTGCCCACCGGTCACCGTCCACTGCCCACTGCTCACTTACCACAACTAATCGCCAATCACTAATTCCCAATTATTGTGGAGTTTAATCATGTCCGACCGCGAACGCTGGATTGTTTATCCTTTGGTTTTTCTTACTTTGGGTATTGCCTTGCGCAATCAGTTTTTGCCCACGAGGCGATTCGGAGCGGTGGATCTAAAGGCCGGCGAACTTACCGCGCAGAAAATCACCTGTAACGAATTGGTTATAAGAGAGTATGCACAATGTAAACAGCTACAATGCGAGCAGTTTCAATTCAACGAGGCCTTGGGAAAACATATTCGCACGCTCGGGTTGGCCGAATGCGCGCAGCTTAAAGCGGGCGAGGCCGAATGTCGGGCAATTCTGGTCGTCAACGCCGACGGCAAGCCGGCCATCTTGGCCGGGGCCGATAAAAACACCCAGTCCGGGGTGATTCAGACCATGAACTCCAACGGTATGCCCCTGGTGCAGATTCGCGCCACCGACAGCGGCGGCTTAGTGACCACGGTGGGACTCGATGGCAAGGTTTTGGTGGCTATGGGAGAGGAGGGGCAAAATATCGGCGTATTCGCGCATTTTCCCCAAATCGGTCAAACCCTGCCTTTAACTCCTCCGTGGCGACTGGAAACCAAACCCGGAGTTCCAAAACCTTCGCAAACACCAACACCCATCGCTCCGCAGCAACCGGCGAACCCGCCAAGCAGCGGAAAAACGCCTTAAATAACGGCAGGCAGAAAATGGCTAAAACGATAGAGATTAAGATTTTCTCATCCCTAATAAATGTCGCATTAAAGGTTTAGCCCGGGCACTTGTGCCTGGAATTTTTTTATATTCCATACATATTTACCTGAGTATCAATAAGCAGAGGCACACCTATGACACCCAAATATTTTGACCTCAGTTTTTGGCAAGTCGCCATCGCCACGTCGTTGATACTGATTAGCTGCGGCATTTCGCTGGCGCTGCAATTGGGAATGGAACGCCGTCTGCTCATGGCCTCGATCCGCACGGTGGTGCAACTCTTGTTGGTCGGACTGATATTACAATGGGTTTTCGCCCCGGGCAGGCCGTGGTTTGTGATCCTGTCGATCATCGCCATCATGACGCTTGTGGCCGGAATTTCCGCTGTCCGCCGCACCGAACGCCGATATAAAGGTGTCTGGTCCGACAGCGTCATTTCCATGTGGGCGAGTTCCTGGCTCGTGGGAGTCGTGGCCCTGATGGGCATAATCCAAATCACGCAGCGCGGACAACCCTGGTATGATCCGCAGTATTCCATTCCGCTTATGGGCATGATTTTGGGCAACACGCTCAACGGCATCTCCCTGGGACTGGACCGTTTCGGCGATGAATTAGCCGGCAAGCGCGACCAGGTCGAAACCCTGCTGGCCCTGGGCGCGACGCGCTGGGAGGCCGGGAGAAGTTCCATTCAAACCGCGGTCCGCACCGGAATGATTCCCACCATCAACACCATGATGGTCGTGGGCATAGTCAGCCTGCCTGGCATGATGACCGGCCAGATCATCGCCGGCATGAAACCCACCCAGGCCGTGTTATACCAGATAGTAATAATGTTCCTAATCGCCGCCGGCACCTCGATAGGCACGGTAAGCGTGGTGCTTTTGGCCTATTTCCGCCTGTTCACCGCCCGCCACCAATTCCTGCCCGACCGGCTGGTGAAGAAAGGATGAAGACGGAAGGCGTAGGGATAAACTTTACGGCGATTAACAGCTCATTTAGGGATTTGACAAGACTCCTAAATACCTGTTTAATTAAACAGGAAATCGCATTATCTCCATTATGGAAATTTATAGAAAGGGATATTGCCGCACAATGGGGAAGAAAAAGAAAACATTACTTACTGTTGATTTACTAAAAGTCGAAGCACAAGAATTCAGTCGGAAAGAATCCTATCATCGAGAGAAAAGCCTTTATGGAGTAACTGATGGAAAGGCAGTTGGAACATATCTAGAGCATAAATTCCAGGAATCTCTTCAAAATAAATATGAGTATGTCCGAGGGTCATCGGCAAAAGGCATTGATTTCCCAAAACTAGATGTGGATATCAAAGTCACCAGCATTCGGCAACCCCAGTCTTCCTGTCCCTTCAAATCAGCAAAACAAAAAATCTATGGCTTTGGGATATTCTTTACTTGTTTTCGTTTACGATAAGAAGGATGATCGCAAAAATCGAACGGCAACTCTGAATATCAACCACGTAATCTTTGTTCAAGCTAAACAAACCGGCGATTATCAAACCACAAGCGGAATTCTCAAACTACTCGATAACAATGGAAACTTGGATGATATTGTCTCATTTATGACGGAAAGATTTCTGCCCGTAGACAAAATCCAAGCTCTGGAACTAGCTAAAGAGGTTTTACAAAACCGCCCATGTATTGGATATTTAACCATCTCCAATGCGCTTCAATGGCGGCTTCAGTATTCCCGTGTGATAGAGCAGGCGGGCGTTGTCAATGGCGTGGAGCGATTAGTATGATCCACAGTAAGACAAAGGTCGAATTTGGCGATTTCCAGACGCCGGAATCCCTTGCAAATGAAATTCTTGGCTGTTTGGCATCGCAAGGTATTTTGCCCAAAGTGATTTTGGAACCGACATGCGGCCTCGGCTCTTTTGTTCGGGCATCGAGACAAGTATTCCCGGCGGCT
>JBEKIK010000248.1:0-4336 GCA_050011795.1 Thermoguttaceae bacterium
GCAATGCCCGTGATCGGTGTATTCGCAAAAGCAGAGGTCGGTGATGACCAGGAAATCGCGTGCCGCGTGTTTGGCCGTGCGGATGGCCTGGGGGATGATGCCGGCGTCGGAACGGGCGTCGGATCCGGTGGCGTCCTTTTTTTCCGGAATGCCGAACAGGATCACACCGCCCAGGCCCAGTTCGACGGCCTGGGAGACCTCGTCGGCGAGCATGTCGGGCGAGAGTTGGAAATTGCCGGGCATAGCGGCGATCTCCTGTTTGACCGCCCGGCCCGGGCGGACAAATAGCGGCAAAATCAAATTGGCCGGCGATATGCGCGTTTCCTTTACCAGTTCGCGCACGGCCGGATTGTAACGCAAGCGTCGAAGACGGGTGACGGGAAAGGCGGAGATATCAGTCATCGTTATTTACTCCGTTGCACGGCCTTTGGCCTCAAACAAATTTATTGCAAATTGCAAATTGAACAAAACCCGGCACAAGTGCCGGGGCTAAACATTTATGGTGGTCCTTTGATTTTATCAAGTGCGGTTTGAGCGCGGCGCACTGCCTCGGCGGCCCAGGGTTTGTCGGAGTAGAGTTCGATTGCCGCGCGATACATGGCCCGTGCGCTTTTCGGATCGGTTGCCAATAGGGCGTCGGCCTGATCCAGGCGTTTTTGGATAATTTCGAGCTGTTCGGGGGCGAATTCCTGGACATTCTTTTTCAATTGTTGCAGGCGGCGGCGGGCAAGGGTTAGGCAATCCCCGTTTGGCCCGGCCGTTTCGGCTGAAGAATGATATAAATCGACGAGCGCCTGAAGTTTGGCGATGCACTGTTCGGTGCTGAAACGTTGATAGCCGATGGCTTCGAGATACGCGCGTTCGATGGGCAGGAGATTTTCGGCGCCGGCCCAACCTTTGTCCAAGAGATCGAAATTGTGCTGTAGCTTATCGAGATCGATTTCATGTTGATATTTGCGGAACTTGGACGCATGGGAATCACTGGGATATTGTTCTAAAAATGCACGGATGTCATCTTCGGCCTGGCGCAGGGAATCGATTTTTTCGTCTTCTGTGAGGGCGGCGATGCGTCTGAAAAGCGAATCGGCGCTGGGCGGCTGTAGGGAATACCAGACGCCGCAACCCACCAGCAGCAGTCCGGCCGCCAAAATCCAGGTTTGCAGGGAGATAACGGCGGGCTTCGATTCTTCGAATTCCTGCTTGCCTAGTTCTTCCTCGCTGACAGGCACGAAACGGCCGGTGGATTTGGGTTCCGTGACAGAGGCATCTGTTTGCGATGGCAGGGCCGTCGCGGCCGCGGTTTCGGGAAGATCGGCCGGCACTTGGGGACTGGCTTGCGCGGACGGGTGTTGGGTGGAAAAGGTGAATGCCTGCGTGTCCGGGAGTTCCACGTCTTGTGCCGGGCCGTGTTCCGCGACCGGCAATGTAACGGCCTCGGCATCCGGCCCAAGCGCATGATCCGAAGGCGGCTGGGATTGATAATAGGAAGCGTCGGCCTCGAGGGTCACGGCGGCCGAGGGCAGGGCATGTTGCATGGCCTCCAGACATCGGCCGAGAATAGTGGCGTTGGAAATGCGCCGGGCAGGATCTTTTTCCAGTAATTGGATGATGATGTGTTCGAGTTCCTCGGGAACTTCATTGTTGTGGCGGCGCAGCGGCTCGGGCTTTTCGAACTGTTGCTTATAAAGGACTTCGCCCAGCGAGCCCCCGCGAAAAACCGGGCGCCGCGCCAAAAGCACGTACATCACTGCGCCCAGGCTGTAAAGATCGGTCCGCTGATCGACCGCTTTGCCGGCCGCTTGCTCCGGGGCCATGTATTCGGCGGTGCCCAGGACCGAACCGGCGCTGGTCAGCCTTGTATTGCCGAACAAGCGGGCGATGCCGAAGTCGGATAGCTTTACCTGCCCATTGGATGCCAAAAGCAGGTTGCCCGGTTTTATGTCGCGATGGATCACGCCGCGGTCGTGTGCGTGGCGCAATGCGCGGCATATTTCGATGACCATGCGGACGACTTCCCGCCAATCGAAGCGCCGGCCGCGGCCGAGTTCTTCCTCCAGGCTGTTGCCGTCGATCAGTTCCATGGCGTAGAACAACCGGGCGTCCTCTTCGCCGAACCCGAAGAGTTTGACGATGTTGGGATGGTTGAGTTTGCGCAGGGTTTCGATTTCGGCCTCGAAGCGGCCGCGAAAACCTTCCTCCTCGGCCAGGGCCGCCGAGAGCAGTTTGACTGCGGCGGGCTCGCCGGTTTCCAGATTGACTGCTTCGTAGACGGTTCCCATGCCGCCGCGGCCGAGCTTCCCCACGATCTGATAAGGTCCGAGCCGTTCGATCTGCATGTAAAAAGTCCCAGGTTGGCTGATACCTATATCCTATAGCGCAGAAGCAAAAGCCGCCAGAGGGAGGGGCGGGATGAAGGGTTCAGGGGGCTGGGTTCAGGGTTCAGGGTTCTAATTTCGTTGGTGCTCTGGTTCCCACGCTTTGCGTGGGAACCGACAAGTGGCGGAGGTGTTTACCTCTTTCACCAACAAAGAGCATCAGATAATCTAGGTTCCTACGCAGAGCGTGGGAACCAGGAAAAAATTGGGTATAATCATTTGCAGAAACACCACTGGCGGTCGGCGATTCATAATTTAACCATTTTACGATTTTAACGCGTGATATAATCCATGGCGTTATCGGGCATTTTAAACATAAATAAACCTATTGGCATGACTTCTCGGGAGGTGGTGGATATTATCCAGCGCCTGGTCCGGCCGGCCAAGGTCGGACATGCTGGCACGCTCGATCCGTTGGCTGCCGGCGTGCTGGTGGTATGCGTGGGATCGGCCACCAGATTGATCGAGTACGTGCAGCGGATGCCAAAATCGTATATCGGCATGTTTCTTTTGGGCCGGTGGAGTGAAACCGAGGATATCGAAGGCGAGATATTGGAGATGTCCGATCCGCCCGTGCCCGCCTTGAAGGAAATCACTTTCGCGGCGAAAAAACTCGAGGGCAATATACTGCAACGGCCGCCGGCGTTTTCGGCGCTTAAGATAAACGGCCGCCGGGCGTACAAGATGGCGCGCAGTGGAGAGCGGGTTGAATTGCAGCCCAGGCCGGTAACCGTTCATCGCATCGCGATACGGTCGTACGAATATCCGCGATTGGTGCTGGAAGTGGATTGCGGCGGCGGAACGTATATCCGCTCGTTGGGCCGGGATCTGGCGGAATCGTTGGGGACCCGGGCGGTGATGTCGGCCCTGGTGCGGACCGCGATCGGCAAGTTCGGTCTGGACGCGGCCCAAGACCCCGGCAAACTGAGCAAGGAAAACATTGCCGGCCGCCTTTTGCCCATGATTTCCGCAGTGGATTATCTGCCGCGATTGGAACTTTCGGCCGAGGAAATAAGGCGCGTTCATCGCGGTCAAGCAATTGCGAAACGAATCGCCTGCCCCGATGCGGCGGATACGGCCGCGGTTGATAAGGAAGGGAATTTGGTGGCGATTCTGAGTTCTTCGGACGCAGAATTACTACGTCCGGTACGGAATTTTTTATGTGGAATTCCTTGAGATAATTTCGTGGAAAACTCCGGGCACAAGTGCCCGGGCTAAACGTGTAACGTGTATTTTTTTGACCGAGGACAACCTCTGCCGCATACATCGCGATTTGGGCGAGTCGGCCAAGGCCGGCCGCTGGGGAAACTGTCAAGGCTGTTGGCGTGGTATGCGCGATAAGGGAATTCTAAGGCGTTGGGTGAAGGGATTTAGAAGGCGGCGGTGTGCCCGGCCCGTCTGACAGCCCGGAGCGGTAGGAATTCAGCCAATCTTCAATTTGCCCGGCCAACGCCGTTTGCCCCTGAGAGCGGGCGAGTTCCAAGGCCTTCTCGAAGTGTTCGATCGCCTGTCTGGGTTGGCCCATTGCTTTAAAAGCCTTGCCCAGATTGAATTGGGCGTCTAAAAAGTCGGGGGCAATCGCCAATGCCGCTTCGTATTGTTCGATTGCCTCCCCAGGCCGGCCTGCCCGGGCCAATGCCACGCCCAGATTGTTGCGGGCCTCGAGGTAGTCGGGTTTGAAGGATAATGCCTGCTGGAAAAAGTCGATTGCCTCTTTTAATCGGCCGTCTTCGAGCGATACGTTTCCCAGGTGATAATGTGCTTCGGGATCGTGGGAATTCAGACGCAGGGCATGATGAAAATGTTCAATGGCCTCTTGGCGGCGATCGGTATGGATCAATGCGGCGCCCAGGTTGTTGTGGACCTGAGGGTAGTCGGGATTGAGTTTCAGGGATTGCTCGAAATGATCAAGGGCCTCCGGCAGGAGCCCTTGTTGCGACAATGCGATGCCAAGGTTGTTG
>JBEKIK010000249.1:0-4336 GCA_050011795.1 Thermoguttaceae bacterium
AGACTCTTTACAACAAACAAAAAGAAAATAATCCTTGGCCGGCGGTACTGGGCGATAGGTTTATCAAAAAAGTCGATGAACTGGGCCCTAACGAAAAGATTCCCTCCGAGCTTCTGGAAAGATACCAAAACGTGATCAAGAAATACTTTCCCATTTTATACAAAATCATCAACCTGCGTCATCCGCCGGAAACGACCGATACGGGCGGCGGCGCCGGAGGCAATGCCGAACCACCCCGCCAGTTCATGGGTATACCTCTGTTCCGACGCAGATCCGCGGCCACACTGGCGGCGGACAACGCCGATTGGGTCGGCATCGTCGATTGGGACGAGGGCGATCGGCTGCGCTTGGAAAAACGTTTTGATTGGGATACGCGCCCGGACTCGGCCCTAATTCGATTAAGACAAGAAGATCTCTGGGTCTATGAAACACTGCTGCGGGTGATACGCGAAACCAATAAAGGCACTACCGACCACTCGCAGGCCAACGTCAAACGTATCGAATGGATCCAGATCGGCGCCGACGCTATTAGTACCTGGTTGGCGGCCGACCAATCCGTATTCAAAGCCGCGGAAGCCGCGCCGGGCGCCCAGGCACAAGCTTCCCCATCACACGATACAAGAGCCGCGCCGATGGCACGTGATACGGCCGCCGCTCAAGACGGCAAAGAGCAATTGCTAAAGGATCGTTATGTAGACGACAAGGGCGTTCCTTTGGATGCCGATGCCAAGCAGCCCTCGGAATTCAAAATGATGCCCATCAGCATGAAACTGCACATGGATCAGCGTAAAATCAGCAAGTTGCTGGTCGAATGTGCCAATAGCCCGATGCCCATCGAAGTTCGTCGGGTCCGTATTCGGCCCGGCAAGGGCACGGATGAAATACTCGATTCCGGAACGTCGGGAACCGCAAATCCGGCCGGCACCGGCAGAGATTATTCCAGGAGGACGATAGAAGGTCGTGGATCCGTCAGATCGACAGGCGCCGGAGAGGGCGGCGACGAAGGGGAAACCGGACCATACGATATTCCCGTGGAAATACAAGGCATTATTTATATTTACAATCAGCCCGATCAAAACACATTGGGAACCGCATCAGCCGCGGAAAGACCGGCCGAAACAACACCCTAAATCCCGGCGCCAACCGCGACTGATAAGCCTTAGAGGCTATACAATAAAAATGATGAATGCTGAATGATGAAGGATGAATAAAAACAAGGAATGCCAGGGAGCCGTAATAAAATAAACTATCCAAATCAGGAGCCGTGAAAAAACCATCCAGATCAGGAGGCCGGACATTCTTGTCTGGCCCAAAAAGACAGGCAAGAATGCCTGTCCTCCTGCTAAGATCCAAGCGGCGAGGAAACATGCTATGAAACTTAAAATCAGTTTCGACAAGAAAGCAATCGGAAACTTTTTTCGCGAACATGCGGAAAAAGTGCTGCTAGGGCTGTTTATCCTGGTCTTTGCGACCATTATTTACGGGGCGGTGATGCGGCGGGAAAAATTCGAACAGGACCCCAAGGATCTGCTCGATAAAAGCGCCAATGTCAAGCGGTCGCTGGAAGGCGAACGTCCCGAGAAGCTGAAGGAACTGCTTCAGGAACAGCAAGCCAGGGACGATAAAGGGGATTATAAAAAAGAAGCCGATAAAATCGCCGACTCCAACAAAAAGGGCATTAGCGTAAAGCCCTACGAATGTGTTGTCGCTTTGGACGAACCGCTTTTCCGTCAGAAAGGAAAACGCGGCCAGCCCGAACTTATTGACGCGGAAGAACTTCGCGCGGCGGCCGATTTCGGCGTTTTTCTGCTCAACGAGAAAACCGCGGCCGACGATGCCCCGCGGGCCGCAGCGCCCGCAGCCATCCGGCCAGGCCGCGATACGCGCTCGTTGGGCGGTGGCGGCATGCGCGTCGCCGGGAATAACGGCCTTCGCGGCAAGCACTGGGTGGTGATAACCGGATTGGTCCCTATCGAAAAACAGGCGGATGCCTATCACAACGCCTTCGGGAACGCCGTGGCCTATGTTCCCGCAAACGACGTGCCCGCTTATGTGAATTATTATGTCGAACGGGCCGAAATCAACAGTCCCGCCGATGTGAAAAATCCGACTTGGACCAAAAAATTCAACGCCGTCGATGCCGTAAGAGACGCCATGCAGGATTGGTCGCAACCAATGTCGGACGTGGTGGAAAACAGGTGCGTCGATCCGATTTTGACCTTTCCCCTCGGTCCGCTGCAGATCCGTACCTGGGGTGAAAACGTCGCACACGCCCCGGAAATCCCCCTTCTCAATCCCTCAGGCATGTCTGGCGGAGTATCGGAGTCGGTTGAATACAAATTGTTGCGTTTCTTCGATTTTTCCGTCGAGTCGGGAAAAAGTTATATTTATCGAGTGAGCCTGGTCCTGAAAAATCCAAATTATGGAATAGACGCCGGCAAATTGGAGATACCGGAATTCGCAAGAGATAGAATCCTGTCTACGCCGGTTTCCAAGCCGACTAACCGTATTGACGTGCCCAAGGATACTCAGGTATTGGTCGGCGCGGTAAAATCCGACGATCTGACGCCTGGACAGTTTCCCGTGGTATTGTTGACATGGGCGCAAAAGACCGGCCGGTCGGGCTACTTCGCCATTCCCAACGTCGATCACGGCCAGGTGCTTAATGTCATCAATGAAAAAGCCATTCCCGTGATTGACCCTTCTTCCAGTGTGGCGGAAGATTCGCAAGATATAAAAGCCGATTTCATCACTGACGCCACCGTGCTTGATATGGACGGGGGGAAAAAACTCAGCGGGAAAGGCAACTTGACCGCGCCGCGTGACATGCTGCTTATGGAGCTTAACGGCAAAGACATAAAGTTTGTGCTGCGCGACGAATTGGATGATATCTCCGAGGTCAATCGGGTAACGACCAAGCCGGAAACCGATATGGTTCCCGATCATCGATCGCCGGAAAAGATTCTGTTAGAACGGGGGGGGGCACCAGGGCGGTCGCCGACAAAGCGTGGCGGTTGATGCTTGCGACCGGATACCGAAGGGAACCTCAGGGCCGGCGCCGCCAAGACCGTGATAATCCCAGTTTTTCCGAGCCAAAGCTGTATTGGGACGGGAGTTGTACTCCCGTCTCAGTCGGCAAATCTGGGGCGGTAGTGCAGTTGCCGCCCCAACTCTTGGTCGCTTTAGCAATCTGAGACTGAACAAATAGCCCCATTTCTCATCAGAGTGTGCCACTTCCCTTAAAAAGTCTTTTGTGTCAAGGGCCTCCTGGCGGGATTTTTGGCGCACGGTCGGCGCAAAAGTCCCTTGTGGGCTTTTTTCCTCTTGTTTTTCCTCGCTTTGTGGTGGGATTGCGGACTTCGTGCCAACGTCGCTCACGGTCTTTTTTTTCGAGGTTGTCGAGCTGTTCTCGGTGGAGGCAGAAGAACGGCGGCAGGAGGCGCGAGGAAAGAAGCGGCGGAAGCGAAAGCGGCGGTCACAGGCCGGGCGGACCACCAGCGCGGAGAAGATCGCCCAAGCCGTGCGCACCGAGAAAGTCTTTCCCGCGGGCGTGCTGAAAAAAGGACTGCCGACTGTCGCACACGCGGCCCGTATGGCGGCTGGAGAACGGCCAAGCGGTGCTGGTCGCCTATGAAATCTATCGCGGTCCGGGGAATCAATACGGCAAGATCGCGGGCGTCTTCGGCCGCAGCGAGTTCGGGGCTGAAATCACTCTGGCCATCGCGTATCAGGTGTACATCGTCGGGCTGTCGTTCGACAAAGTGTGCTTGCTGATGAACTTCTTCCAGCACCTGAAACTGCGGAAGTCGCAGGCTAATGCCCTGTTGAACCAGTTGGCGGAGCAACTCTTCACGTTCGTCACGGTGGAGCCGGTGAAGAAGCCCAACGGCGAAACGATGCTGGTGTCGGGAACGAACAACGAAGCCGAACGCACGCTCCGCTCTCCGGCGCAGGCGCGGGGCACGGGCCGCACCAACAAGACGGTGGCTGGCGCACGGCGTCAAACGGTAATCGTGAGCGTGTTGGAATCGCTCCGTCAACACCTTTCCACCTTTACGCTATCAAGCGTAATCAAGGAAATCCGGCGTTGGTGCGAGACGGGCCGCAGTTGTTTCGCCTTCTTGCGCGATTTACTTTTCCGCAGGGGCAAGATAAAATCGCAGCCGTAGCGTTCGACTTGGTTTCCCGGCGTGCGTTGGGGGTTGGGCAGCTACCTTCAGTACACTGGATATCACTCTGGCGGAAACACGACGAACGACCAACGGGTTACCATGATTCATGTTGCGTCGACGCCACGCCTGCGTGATATCCCGCAACTCAGTCTGGCAAGACCGAG
>JBEKIK010000250.1:0-4333 GCA_050011795.1 Thermoguttaceae bacterium
CATCTCCGCCCAAGCCGATGGCCAGGCCGATAGAGTCCTCAAAAATTGTTTCCTCGTTGCCCGCCAAGATCGAACAAGAAAATAATCCGATGCCCCCGATGGCAGCGGCCCCCGCGGAATTAAATCCTACCCGGCCGGGGATTCCTCCTGTAGGTGAACGCCACTTTAAAAGCGCCGCGATTCCGTCCGATAATACGCAATTGCCGATAGATGAGAAATCCTACAAACCGGCGACTGTAGATGCGGCGGAGGCGGCGCCTGCCAAGGCGGAACCTCCGCTACCTGCGCCAGAGGCCGCGCCCGCCGCGCCAAACGATTCTCCGAAGATTTCTCCGGCCCAAGGAGAATACACGGTGGTGAAAGTTTATTACGGCACCGACCGGGCGGAATTAAATAACCTGGAGCCGAAACAGCCGGTTTATCTCACTTGGTTGATAAGGACCATTGTTGCCGCGGCAGTGGCGTTGTTTTTGTCGGTTCTAGGATTCCGATTGTTCCCCTCTCGGCTGATTCGAGTTCTGGCTTATAGCGGCATGTTCGCAACCGGAGTGCTGGCGGGGCTGACGATCTACGCGCGATTTCAAGCTCCATTGCCCTGCGATTTAGCGAAAACATCGCCTTCCGCTTCGGTTTCCTATGGTCCCCAGCGCGGCAATCTGGAGTTGGGCGCTTGCGAGGTATCGATTCCCAAATCGCACGAGGTGGGTGAATTGGAAAGTCCCTCGGTTCTGCGTCTGGAATTCCGCGAAGATCCCAGTCGGCACGTGGTGTTGCTCGGGGTTCAGCCCGAGCCGGCGGAGCGTTTTTTTACGGACCTTCGCGAGTGTGTGGGGCGGTCGTCGCAGAAATCGGCTTTTGTTTTCGTGCATGGGTATAACGTCGGTTTTGAAGATGCGGCGCGGCGCACGGCGCAAATCGCCTACGACTTGAAATTCGACGGCGCACCGATCTTTTTTAGTTGGCCCTCGCAGGCGGAAATACTGCAATATACCGTCGACGAAACAAACGTGACCTGGACTGCGCCGCATCTGCTGCGGTTTCTTACCGATGTAGCCGAGCAATCCGGGGCCGAGCGGATTCACTTGATCGCCCACAGCATGGGCAACCGGGCATTGACCTCGGCGCTAAGGGACCTTTCACTAATGCACGAGTCGTCTAAACCGATGTTTAACGAAGTCGTATTGACGGCCCCGGATATAGACGCCGAAACATTCATAAACGACATCGCCCCCGCGGTGGTGAAGACGGCCCGACGCGTGACGCTATATGCCTCATCGAATGACGAAGCCTTGATAATGTCGAAAAAGGTGCACGGCTACCCGCGCGCCGGCGATAGCGGGAGCCAATTGGTAGTGGTGCCGGGCATTGATACGGTTGACGTTTCGGCGGTCGATACCAGTCTGCTGGGGCACAATTATTACGGAGATAACAGTTCGGTTCTGACCGATATTTTCGAGTTGCTCAACGATTCCAAACCGGCCGATCAACGGCAATGGTTGCACGCGGAGCGATTGGGACTGTTGAAATATTGGGTGTTTCAGCAGTGATTGCATGTAAGCCATAATCGTGCCATTCCATAAAATCCTCATAAACCTCACCTTTGGGGGGTTTTGCTCATGTGACGATGCTTTTTCGCACCCTATGCAGGGAAAACCGGGCAATAGGCGCTTATCCCGAAGTATGTTTACGCAGGTTAATTACCAATTCTAAGGGACCTGCATTTTGAAACGGTGCGAGGAAGATAGGATGTCAGTAGAATTTCCTTTCGATGCTCAACACTCCCAAAACGGTTTCATAAGATTTGCCCAACAACTGGCAGGCATGACCGAACAGGATGATATATGGCGTCAGATTGGCCAGGCGATATTTCATTTTTTTGATGCTGATCTAGTCGGCTTCTTGAATCGAAGCGATGGCGGCCATTGGAGAGCTTCCTATTGGAGTCTCCCTCCAAATTGCACGGAAGAGGATGTATTCACCCCGGCTGTTGAGCAAACCGCCGCCAAGGTCTTGGAAAGCAGCTTCATGGCCAGCGAATCCATGGATCTAAACGGCACTTGCCAGGTGGCGTTGTTTCCTGTAATGATCGAAAATCGAAGAACGGCAGTAATGATTATTGGACATACCGCCGAAGAACCTATTGCCAGGGATTTGCTGAACTTATACATGGGCGTGGCGGGGTTGGTGGGTGAAACCGTCACCCGAACGGGCATTTTAGCCCGGTCGCGTCAAGACAATGTAAATTTGCAGCAATTAATCGCCGGCAATTCGGGCAATTTAGCGGCCGTGAACAAAGATCTCAATCAAACTAATAGCCAACTAAATCGGGAGATTGCCCAGCGACAGAGCATCGAGCAGGCTTTGCAGGAGGCGGAGCGGGAAAAAACGGCCATTCTCAACGGGTTGCAGGAAGTCGAAGTGCTGCTGTTGGATCCGGAAATGCGCATCATCTGGACGAACGCCGGCGCCGCGATGCCTTCCAATCGCCGGGATGAGGATTTTCGCGGGCGTTATTGTTACCAGGCGCTTCAGGGCCGCGACGCTCCTTGCCCGGGTTGCACGGCCAAGGAGGCCTGTGGCAGCGGGCGTTTCCAGGAGGGGGAAATTACATTGCCCGACGGCCGGTCGATGCTCACCCGCAGTAATCCGCTGAAAAATGAGCAGGGAAAAACCATCAGCGTGATCCATGTTGCCGTGGACATCACGCGGCGGAAATTGATGGAGCGGGCGCTTATCGAACGCGAAGCAAGGCTGCGGAACATCGTGGAAAATGCCTTGGAGATTATTTACACCCTCACGCCCGAAGGAATGATTTCCTATGCTTCCCCGCGTTGGACCCAGTTAATCGGGCATAAAAGTCCCGATCTTGTGGGGCGCAGTTTCGTTTCGTTTTTGCACCCTTCCGACCGGACGGCATTTCAGTCGTATTTTGCCGCCGCTGCCGCTGGAGACGGGCAAAATCAACGCATCGAATTTCGCATGGAAAACTGCAACGGCTTATGGCGCTGGTACGGCACGACCCTTTCCGCGGTGAAAGATTCGCAAGGCTGGCTCAAGGAATTCGTGGGAATCGCGGAAGACATCACCGATCGTAAGCACTCCGAGGAGGAATTACGCAAGGCCAAGGAAGCGGCGGAAGCGGCCACCCTGGCAAAAGCCGAATTTCTCACCAACATAAGCCATGAGATCCGCACGCCGATGACCGCCATTTTAGGTTTCGCGGAAATGCTGCTGGAAAGCATCGAGCGGCCCCAAGACGTCGTCGCCGCCAATACCATCAAGCGCAACGGCGAATATCTGTTGCGCATCATCAACGACATTCTCGACCTTTCCAAAATCGAAACCGGACGTTTCGTCGCCGAACAGGCCAAGTGCTCGCCGCGCGAATTGATTGACGACGTGGTTTCGATGATGAAAGTACGCGGTGACGCCAAGGGCTTGCCCTTGCTGGTGGAATTCGTGGGATCGATTCCTCAAACCATTCGCACGGATCCCATTCGCATGAGGCAAATCCTGGTCAACCTGATCGGCAATGCCGTTAAGTTCACCGAAGAAGGTCATATTTGCATCCAAGTGCGGCTTGCCGAAAATGATGGGAAAGAGCCTCTGCTGGAATGTAAAATCATCGACACCGGCATCGGCATGTCCGAAGAGCAAATCAAACGGCTTTTCGAACCCTTCACTCAAGGCGACGCTTCCACAAGCCGCAAGTACGTGGGCATGGGGCTCGGGTTGGCCCTGAGCAAACGACTGGCAGGCACGTTGGGCGGCGATATCACCTTCAGCAGCGTAAAAGGGCAGGGAAGCACGTTTGTCTTCACCCTCGGCACCGGATCGTTGGAAAACGTGCGCATGCTGCAAATCGACAACACGCTCGAAGATCAGCCGGCGTCTTTACAAGGCCTCACTCCGCCTGTTTCGCAACATTTGTCCGGCCGCATCCTTTTGGTGGAGGACGGCCTGGATAACCAGCGATTATTGGCCTTGATTTTACGAAAGGCCGGGGCCAAGGTGACAATAGTCAATAACGGCAAGGAAGCCTTGGAAAAGGTCATCGCCGAACAGAAAAAATCTCTTGCCGACGGCATTCAAACTCCGCCCTTCGACGTCATCCTCATGGACATGCAGATGCCGGAGATGGACGGATATGAAGCAACCTGGCGGCTAAGGGAAATGGGTTATACCGCTCCCATCATCGCACTGACGGCCCATGCCATGAATCACGATCGGGAAAAATGTCTAAGCGCGGGTTGCGATGAATATCTCACCAAACCAATCGACCGGGAAATACTGTTCTCGACCATCTCACGCTACCTGTCGGAAGAGCATCAGC
>JBEKIK010000251.1:0-4331 GCA_050011795.1 Thermoguttaceae bacterium
GTTTCTTCCAAAATGGGCAGAATATGTTGAAAAACTTCAGACGCATAATCCACGGCCGACTCGCGGGTAACGCCCGGCGGAAGGCATCGTTGTTTAGGCGAGCCAAAGACCATCAACCGGCCGCCCAGATCGCAACACAGCCGGGCAAGATCGGCCAGGTAATCGGCGGTTTTACGCCGCACCTCGGCGTCGGGGCTTGTAAGGTGCAGACCCTCGGTCTTGGCCAACAGCCAGTGCAGGCCGACTATTTCCAGTCCGGCACGGTCGGCCAAGCGGCGAACTTCAGTCCGTTGCCCGGCGGAAATTCCCACGGCTTTCTCGGCCAGTGTAAACGGCGCAATCTCCACGCCCGAGTACCCGCAATCGGCGGCGAAATCAAAGGCCTTTTCCCACGGCCAATCCTGGAACGTCTCGTTGCAGATGGCGAATTTCATGGTTCTTTCACTTTTTCCAAGCGACGTCCTTTGTCAGTACTAGGAACGCTTGTGACAGGGTCGATTACGCCTTCCAAGAAATCACCGACTTTGATTGCATTCAATCGTTTTTCCGTCTGCTGGGCGTACTGCTTCGATATTTCGTAGCCCAAAAATCGTCTATCCAGTTTTTTTGCAACCGCCAAGGTGGTCCCGCTGCCGGCAAACGGATCGAGCACCAGTTCGCCCGGGTTGCTGCAGGCTTCGATGATCCGGCCCAGCAATCGCTCGGGCATTTGGCAGGTGTGCCAGCGGGTCCGCTCCTTGAACGTGCCGCACACCCGGGAGTAATACCAAGTGTCTTCCATCGGCTGAAACGACTCCGGAATATCTTGCGGGCGAAGGATCCAGGTGTTATCGGGCAGGCGGCCCTTGGGATTCGCCCGTTTGTCGCCGTAGACCAATTGCCGGGCCGAAGGCACGCGCAAGGCCGGCGACTCGGCATTAAAGGTAAACGACTTTGGATCCTTGACCATGTAAAACAGATGCGTGTGCGAGCGGCTGAAATTCGCCGTGCAATTCACGCCGAAGGTGTAATACCACACGACCCAACTGCGGCAGTGCATTTTCAATTCTTTTGTGAGCATGACCTTGAGCTCGGCCGCGTATTCGTCGCCGATGGCCAGCCAAAAAGTGCCGTTGGGTTTAAGCACCCGGACCACTTCGCCAAGCCACTTACGGCTCCAATCCAGATATTTTTCGCTTTCCAGGGCGTCGTTGTACTGATCGTACTTGTAGCCGATGTTAAAGGGCGGATCGGCAAATGCCAGATCGACCGCGCCGTCGGCGAGTTTTTTCATCCCGGCAATACAGTCTTCGTTGTAAATCATGTCCGTTGGGCTCGACACGGCAACATTCCTCCATGCAGTTTAAGGTAAGGCATTGATTATTGTTTTCATGGAATAATCGTAACAGGATTTTCCCGGGTGACAAGTAACCGGGGATGGTCGAGGGCAATAGATCGCTTCACTCCACAGCCGGCCACGCCCAGCGACCAATGGCAGCGGCTTTACAAACACCTGTTTTACAGCCGAATTACCGTCGTGCCGCTCAGGCGGCGGATCATGCGGCGCATTTCCAGCACGCTGAGGGTTGAAAGCACCTGGGGCATGGGCAGGCCGCTTTGGGCGGCAATCTGGTCGATGGACGTGGCCTCGCTTGCGATAACCGACAGCACTTGCTGCTCCACTTCGTTGAGCAACAGTTCAGCCGGATGATGGATTTCCCGGCCGTCGTCGCGGGTCGCGGATTCCACCAGCGGGCCGAGTTCCTCCAGCACGTCGTCGGCCGATTCGACCAGTTTCGCGCCGTCGCGGATCAGGCGGTGGCAGCCTCGCGACGTGCGGCTGTCCGCATTGCCCGGCACGGCGAACACGTCGCGTCCTTGTTCCATGGCGTGCCGGGCGGTGATTAGTGCCCCGCTGCGATCGCCGGCCTCGATCACGATCACGCCCAGCGACAGCCCGCTAATCAGCCGGTTGCGCTGAGGAAATATCCCGGACAGCGGCTCGGCATAAGGCGGGGCTTCGCTTACAAGCGCGCCGTGGGCGGCGATTTCATCGGCCAGTTGCGCGTGCTCGGGCGGATAGATGTTCGCCACTCCGCTGGCCAGCACGGCAATGGTGCGCCCGCCTGCGGCCAACGCGCCGCGATGGGCCGCGGCGTCGATGCCCCGGGCCAGACCGCTTACGATCGTCAAGCCCGCCCGGGCCAGACTGCCGGCCAAGCGCTCAGCCTGGCGCAGTCCGTACTGCGTGGCGTGCCGGGTGCCGACCATGCCCACGGCCAGGGCATCCTGCGGTTTGATCGCTCCGCGCACAAATAGCACGCCGGGCGGATCGTGGATTTCCCGAAGGGCGCGGGGATAATCGGCGCTAGTCTCGGTGAGTATGTCGATGCCATTCTGGCGGCAGAAGCCGATGACCGCGGGGGCATCTACTTCGTGGTCTGCATTATGAATTTTATCCAGCATTTTCGGCCCGACGCCTTTTACCGCGCGTAGTTCACCGGGCGCGGCTGCGAGAACGGCGGCGGGCGAGCCGAATCGCTCCAAAAGCGCCATTCGAGTCCGCGGCCCAACGCCTGAGATCAACGACAGGCGCAAGATATCGAGCAAGTCTTGATCGGCGGACTGCGCGGCTGGATTTTCCACTTCGGCCATCATTTGCTCCAATGGATATTACCCACGATAAAAAAATGACCATGTGGTAGTATAGCGTCCGATTGGATCGCTGAGAAGTAGGGTCGGCTTGTCATTGCCATTCTTTGATGATATACATGGAAATCATGGGTAGCATTAATCAACTGCTATTTATTCAACGACATGTCGCGGAACTGACCGGACCGTTTTTGGAGGCTGGCGCAAAAGACTACGGCGATACGCAGGACTTGCGTTCGGTTTTTCGCGGCCGGGGGGAATACCTGGGGGCGGATATCGAGTCCGGGCCGGGCGTGGACGTGGTGCTGGATTTTACCCGGCCTTTTGCGGAACTCGACGGACTTTTAGGCCATCGGCGGTTCGGCACGATCTTTTGCCTTTCGGTAATGGAACATTGCGTGCAGCCATTTGTCATGGCCGAAAATCTCACCCGCCTCTTGCTGCCGGGCGGAAAATTGTGCATCGCCGTGCCGTTCGCATATCAGTTTCACTCCTACCCGTCTGATTATTGGCGATTTACTTATGAAGGCGTCAAAATACTGTTTCCCCATTTGCACTTCGATCCGCGAGCGGGCACGGCTGCGACTTCCAGGACGGGCGAGTTCAAGCCGCTCGACGAGGAACTAGGGCTGATCAGCTTTGGCGCGAAATGGCACAGGCGAAAAGGGCATTTCCTGCGGGGCATGGCGGCGAAAACGCTCAGTTGGCTGGGACGAATTGGCATCCTGCGCTGGCTGGCGGGGTATGATTATGTGCTGTCGCCCACGGAAGTGATGATGATTGGAACGCTGATTGGATAGTAACAACTCTCTTCTCACGATGTGATCTCATCCATGATTTGTTGGGTGGTTGCGGACCGGCAATGACCTTTGACAAATTCCTTGCGAGATTCCTGAATTTCCAAAGCCATTCTTTTGCGCGATAATTCTATCATTCTATGAGAAATTATGTCCAATAGGACTTGCTGCTCATCCAGAGATAGTCTATCAATTGCTTCCAATATTTCACAAAAAAGAAATGTTCGTTCCATAACCGGCACCATTTGATATTACTCTTCCAGTGCCGCGCGGATATCGTCGGGATCGACTTCATCGACCAGGTCCACGCCGCCCAAACGGCTGGGCAGGACAAATCGCAGTTTACCGTGCCGGACTTTCTTGTCGTGCATCATTGACTCTAAGATTTTATCCGGATCAAGCGGGGGTGTTTTCACCGGCAGTCCCAGGATTTCCAATAAATTACGCTGGCGTTCGACAAATTTTTTATCTACACGGCCCAGGATCTCGGCCAACCGGGCGGCCCGGTACATGCCGACGGACACCGCCTCGCCGTGCAGTAGTTTGCCGTATCCGCTCAGCGATTCGAAGGCATGGCCGAAGGTGTGGCCGTAATTGAGCACCGCCCGCAGACCGGTTTCCTCGCGCTCGTCTTTTACCACCACGTCGGCCTTCAGCCGGCAGCAGCGGGCGATTACCTCGACCAACACGCCTTGATTTCTTTCGTTGATGTCCGCCGAATGGGCTTCAAGATATTCGAAAAACCCGGCGTCCAGGATCACGCCGTATTTGACCACCTCGGCCAGGCCCGATCGGTATTCTTTCATGGGCAGGGTTTCCAACGTGGCGGCATCGATAAAAACGCCGGCGGGCTGATAAAAACTGCCCACCATGTTTTTGGCCTCGGGCAGGTTTATGCCCACC
>JBEKIK010000252.1:0-4329 GCA_050011795.1 Thermoguttaceae bacterium
CGTGCACGCATTTGTTTCACATTTTACATTGCAGAAGCCTTCTGTAAAGTCGCAGCTGCAGCCTTTGTAACAATCGCAATATCGGTGGTGGCGGCAACCAAGTTTGGCATTAACCCAAATATAAATGAATTGAACGCTACAATGATTCCATTTGTTGTGGGGATAGTAATCAATACTCTTGTTGGAATATGTGCAATTGTTGCCGCTGTTTTTTATAAAATCCGCGTTTGGGTACATCCACATCTGCGCACTATTCTCCATGATGATTTAAATTATGTCTCAATGCTTAGATTACCCAACTATGGCTTCAATCATGCTATTTTCGTGATTGCGACTGCGTTAGTGTCTCCTCTTGCCGTCATTGGTACAGTTTGCATGATGATTATGACAGTTGGCAAAACCATTCAAGAATGCTCAAGCGTTTCAGGGATTATCCTTGGATTTTTTGTGATCTTCGGCGGTCCCCTTGCCATGATCCCATGCTATGCCTGGCTGTCATCAAGAATCATCGCCCGAAATCCGCAAGAATGCTGGCCAGACAACTCTCTGTGAAAATAGCAAAAAAAGCCCAGGGATTGCAATCCCTGGGCTTGAATATGATGCGCTATTGAAATCCGCCTTCACCATAATGTGGCAGAAAGTCGCAAACAAACCCCCGGTGTATTCATCGGGGGCTAAATAGTTTATGTCGCCGGTGTTTCCTCTTCGGTCACGGATGGGACGACCCAGATTTTCACCTCGGCGTCCACGCTCGAGCCGAGATGGATTTTAATGGTGTAAAGGCCCAACTCCTTTAGCGGGCCTTCCAGCCGCACCTGGTCGGTTGCGATATGGAACCCGGCGCGTTTCAAGGCGTTGGATACGTCCACGGCGTTGACCGAGCCGTAAAGGTGGCCCTCGTCGTTGGCGTTGGCTTCGATGGTGATGCTTTGCTTGGCCAGATCGGCAGCCAGGCCTTGCAGACCGGCCAGGCGGGCCTTTTCAATGGCTTCCAGTTGCGCCCGGTGTTTTTCCACCATTCGCTTGTGGTGATCTGTGGCGATTGTGGCCAGGCCTTGAGGGATAAGATAGTTCATGGCGAAACCGCGCTTGACTTCTACCACGTCGCCCTGCTTGCCCAGATGTTCCACGGGCTGAATCAACAGCAGTTCCACGCCGCCGTGCGGCCCCTTGGGCAATCGCTTGCCGTGACGCCGAACTTTATTGTTTACGGGTGTTTCCGCACTTGTATTTGCCATGGGATTTTACCTTGCATCTATGGGGAAACATCCCGGAGCAAGCTCCGGGGCTAAACGAAGGATACATAATTAAATAAAATTAAAATGGGATATCTTCTCCGCCGGGCGATTCTGAGGGCGGGGGGCCGAAATCTTCGCTCTGGGCGGGCTGGGAGTATTCGGAATCCTGCCGTGCGGCGGGCTTGCCGGCCGGGGCGCCCTGGCCGTGACCTTCGCCCTTGGACCCGAGCATCTGCATGCGTTCGCATACCACTCTCAGCTTCGAGCGTTTTTGTCCGTCTTGGGTTTCCCAGGAGTCGAGTTTCAATCGGCCTTCGATCAGCACCGGCGATCCCTTGCTAAGATATTCACCAGCCACTTCGGCTGTGCGACCCCAAAGAACGACATCGACAAACGTGGTATCCTCGATCCATTCGCCGTTGGCGTTTTTCCGGCGGTCGTTGACGGCCAGTCCGACATCGGCCACCGCGGAACCGCTTTGTATGTAGCGTATTTCCGGATCGCGGGTCAAATTTCCGACAAGGATGACACGATTAAAACTGGCCATGATTATTTGCTCCTCTTTTCCACTATTATTCCTCTTCAACCGCGTCCACGCCGAGCCCTAATTCATCGGGCTCCAGTTCCACCGAGGCGATGATTTTATCCTTGACTGGGGCTGAGGCCTCTTCGATCGGGGTCACCACCGGCGCCGATCGGGCATGTTCGACCAAGGCGTCCACAATGCGGGGTTCGACCTTCAGGAACAATCCCCGCAACAGGTTTTCGTTGATCTGGCATTGGTTCTTTACTTCGGCCAATTGGTTGGTGTCGAGCCGGAAATAAATCAGCCAATAGGTCCCCTTGCGTTGTCCTTTGACGGGATACGCCAGGCGGCGTTCCTCCCACAGCCGGCTGACCAGAATTTCGCCCCCGAATTTTTGGATCAGGGCGGGAATTTGGCCCGACACCCCATCGGGATCGTGCCCGTAGCGGTTCGAGTCCAATATAAACAAGCCTTCATAAACGTTTTGAGCCAAAGCATCGCTCCTCTTGGAAATAATCGTTATTTAGTACCGCGACCGACCAACCGACCATGCCGACCAACGCTGCGCGTCGGTGCCCGATGGTGCCCGTCGCGGCTTTACAATTTTTTAAACCAAGCGCGACCGACCAACTGACCATGCTGCGCATGGTGCCCGTCGCGGCTTTACAATTTTTGCTTCTCTAATCCCTAATCCCCAATCCCTAATCCCTATTATACTGATTCATGCACGATTCGATGCCGTCGCGTGCCCAGGCGGTTACCGCCTCCACCGCCCGGAGAACGGCTTGTTCAATTTGCGGAACTTCCTCCGCGAAAAATTTACTGAGCACGAAGTCGGCCCAGTCGCAACCTTCCGGGGGCGAGCCGACGCCCATGCGCAGGCGGGGGAAATTCTCGCTTCCCAAGCGGCGGATAATATCGTCCAGCCCTTTTTGTCCGCCCGAGGACCCTTGCGTGCGAATCCGCAATTTGCCCGGCGGCAAATTCAGATCGTCGCACAAAACCAGCATTTCCTCGTCCGGAATTTTGTAAAACGCCTTGGCCTCGGACACGCTCAGTCCGCTTATGTTCATGTACGTCAGCGGGCTGAGGAGCAATGCCTTTTGTCCGCCGATTTCCGCTTCCATCACCTCGCCGTGGAACTTGTGCTTAGGCGACGACGCGCCGTATTTTTCCCCCAACTCGGCCAGTATCGCGTAGCCGATGTTGTGCCGAGTGCCCTGGTACTTCCGGCCCGGATTGCCCAGCCCAACCACAAGTTTCATACGCAATTACTCTTCCTTCTCCGCTCCTTCTTCCTCCTTCTTTGCGCCGATGACCTCGGGTTCGCCCGGCACGGCCTCGGCCGCCCCTTCTTCGGGCAGTTCCTGCGGCACGATGCACTGCACGATGATCGCCTCCAGGTCTTCTACCAATAGCTTGGCGCCCTGGGGTATTTGCAATTCCGCCAAGGTGATTTTATCTTCGAGTTTCAGGTGGTTGATGTTCACCTGCAATTTTTCGGGAATCGAGCCGGCCGGGCAGGAGATTGCCACGTCGTGGATAAGCTGATCCACCACTCCGCCTTCGCGCACACCCGGGGCCTCGCCGCGGAGCTCGATGGTCAAAGTGACTTCGACCACTTCGTCGGCCGAGATGCGGGTAAAATCCACGTGTAAAACGTGCGTACCCCACGTATCCCATTGCACGTCGCGGATAAAGGCCGACTCGTTGACCGCCCCGGTCAAATCCACCAGACGGCTGCCGTGCCGCAATGCCGCGCTTAGGGTCTCGGCCGAAACGCCCAGGCAAACGTTCTCCTCGCCGTGCCCGTATAGCACGGCCGGTACTTTTCCGTTGCGGCGCAGGCGGCGGTTATTGAGCTTTCCCCGCTGATCGCGAAGTTCCACAAGCATTTGTTCGGCCATGGGCATCTCTCACATCTTAAAAAGATAGCAAACCTATTATTTTGGCCGAAAAGCAAAGAATTGCAATCCCAGGCAAATAAATATTTGTGGTTATTACCCAAATAAGTGACTCACCGACTCATTGCGGTGAATGCGCTTTATCGCCTCACCCAGCAGGGGGGCAACGGTGAGGATTTTGATCTTGGGTATTTGTTTTTCCGGCGCTAAGGGGATAGTGTCGGTAATGATGAGCTTGTCGACCGGGGCTTTTTCGATCCGCTCCACGGCCGAATCGCACAGCACCCCGTGGGTGGCGGCAAGATAAATTTGCCGGGCACCGCCGGCCTTCATCATTTCGGCGGCCCCGCAAATCGATCCGGCCGTACTGATCATGTCGTCGAAGATCCAGACTACCCGGCCTTCTATATTGCCCCCGATTACATGGGCTTGTTTGGTTTTTTCCGCGCTGCTGCGGCGTTTGTCGATAATCGCCAGGCGTCCGCCGATTCGGGCGATGTGCGCCATTGCCCGTTTTATGCTTCCCTCGTCCGGGCTGACGACCACGAAATCATCGTCCAGCCCCATGGTCTTGATGTAATCGTCGATTACCGGCGCGCCGTACAGATGATCCATGGGGATATCGAAGAAGCCTTGAATTTGCGCGGTGTGCAGATCCATG
>JBEKIK010000253.1:0-4318 GCA_050011795.1 Thermoguttaceae bacterium
GATCTGCACCACCTTGTCGATTTGATTTGCCCCGCGCAGGCTTTTATGTGGGCCGGGCTTTGGGGCCAATCCACCCAAGCGGCGGACCAACGCCCGGGCCAGCGTTTCGTTCAACAGCGAACTTTTGCCCGATCCGCTTACGCCCGTCACGCATACTAATGCCGAAAGCGGAAATTGCACCATAACGTCCTTGAGGTTGTTGGTGGTCACGCCTTCCAGCGTGATGGCGCGGGTTTTGGCAATCCGCCGGCGGCGCTCGGGCACCGCAATGCGCTCGTAACCGGCGAGATACCGGCCGGTAAGCGAATTAGGATCAGCGGCCACTGATTCCGGAGTGCCTTGGGCCACGATTCGTCCGCCCTGCCGGCCCGCGCCGGGCCCCATGTCAATGAGCCAATGGGCTTGACGCATGATGGTCTCGTCGTGCTCGACGACCAGCACGGTGTTGCCGCGGCGCTGCAAATCACCCAACGAATCGATCAGCCGTTGGTTGTCGCGGGGATGCAGCCCGATTGAAGGTTCGTCCAGCACGTAGCACACGCCCACCAATCCCGAACCCAAACCCGAAGCCAAGCGCACCCGTTGCGACTCGCCGCCGCTAAGCGTACTTGCCGGCCGGTCGAGGGTCAGATAGGCCAGCCCGACCCTATCCAAAAAATCCAGCCTGGACAGAATCTCGGCCACAAGCGGCCTGGCGATGGGTTGTTGATCTTCGCCGAATTGCAGATTGCGGAAGAACTCCGCAGCGGCGGACACGCTCAGCGCGGTCGCCTGGTGAATCGGCTTGCCGGCGACGAGCACTGCCCGGGCTTCGGCGCGCAGGCGGGCGCCGCCGCACTGGCCGCAGACCATCTCGGCTCGAAACGTTTCCAGCCGTTTGCGCTTTGTTTCGCTTGTCGTGGTGACGTACTGTTTTTCCAGCATTATCAATACGCCTTCAAACCGCTTGCCGCCGAAAAGCAATACCTGGCGGTCCTTGGGCGAAAGTTTTTCCAAGGGCGTGTTCCAGCGGATTCCGGTCCTGGCCAAAAAAGGCGCCAAACGGCGCTGGATTTTGTGCATCGCCGCCGCGGTTGCATCTTTCCACGGCACAATGGCCCCGGCGGACAGGGATCAACTCCAGTCGGGCAGGATCAACTCCGGATCGAATCCTTCCCGCACTCCCAGGCCCTCGCACTTCGGACACGCCCCGTACGGACTGTTGAAGCTGAACGTCCGCGGCTCCAATTCCTCGTAACTGATTTTGCAATTCGGGCAGGCGTATAAAGTGCTGAAAAGCCGGTCGCGCCATTGCCCGCCATTTTTGTCTTTTTCCTCGTATGCGGCCAGCACCGCGCCGTCGCCGTGCTGGACGGCCAGATTTATCGACTCGGCCAGGCGGGCGCGCACGCCTTCGCGGATCACCACCCGATCGATCACGGCTTCGATATCGTGTGGTTTTTGCTGATCGAGTTCGGGCGGTTCGTGGACGTCGACTACCGCCCCGTCGACCCGAGCCCGCAACAACCCTGCCTTGCGGATTTGCTCGAAGGCCTCCTTGTGCCGCCCTTTGCGCCCGCGGACCAGCGGGGCCAGAACCATCATTCGCGTGCCGGGCGGGAGTTGCAAAAGGGTTTCCAGGATTTGCTCGGGCGTTTGCTGCCGGATCGGTTCGCCGCACTGGTGGCATAGGGGCCGGCCCAAACGCGCGTATAACAGCCGCAGATAATCGTAGATTTCGGTGACCGTGGCCACGGTGCTCCGCGGATTGTGGCTGCCGGCCCGCTGATCGATGGATATCGTCGGTTGCAGTCCCTCGATCAGATCGATGTCCGGGCGCTCCAACTGGTGCAAGAACTGCCGGGCGTAGACCGAAAGACTTTCGATATACTGCCGTTGCCCTTCGGCATAGAGCGTGTCGAAGGCCAGCGTGCTTTTGCCCGACCCGCTGGGACCGGTGACCACCACGAGCCGGTTGCGGGGGATGTCGACGTCGAGATTTTTGAGATTGTGCATCCGTGCCCCGCGCAGGCGGATGCACTCTTGGGCATCGGAGCGGATTTCGCAAAGCTCTCGGTCCATGCTGCGCCCCGCTGAGTAGAATAGGGCATTTTCAAACTACTCAGTTTATCAGGAAATGCCCCGCGAGGCAAGCAGGCGGAACATAAAGCCGCGGCCGTTGGCCGCGATGCAGTGGCGGTTAAAGGGCGCGACCGACGGTCGCGGCTTTATGGTTTGAAGAGCGGCTGCAATTCCAGTTTCTTCATCGGTAAGGCCGACGAAGGGCAGGATCCCATCGCCAGGTGCAGGATCAGCGGTTCCGGCTCGAAGATCATCGATTGCACGGTCATCTGGCCCAGGTTCACTTGATCCAGCTTTTTGGCCACGTCTTCCACCCCCAGCGTCTTCAGCGACTGGCTTTTTTCAAGGGTTCGATAGCGGCGGCACCACCAGGCGAACATGATCAGTTCGGGCGTGCGGAAGTGATTCGTGCAAAAGCATAAGCCGTCCTCGGCCCGGCGCACCGCCACGGTGTTGGGCGTCAACTCGAAGACGGCCGCGCCGCGCCGATCGCAGGCGGCCAGGCTCAAAAGCGTGGTCCGCTCTGTGGAACGCAGCAGTTTTTCCGCTTCTTCCACCGTGGAACATTCTTCAAGAATGCGGCGAACGCACATCGTATAAGGCACGCCTTTGGGGTTGAACATCGGCGCCTTGTCTTTGCTCAAATAAACTTCGTGCACGGCCAAGGCCAGGCCGGCGTCGTTGATGCCCGATACGCAGCCGAAAAATCCCGGAAACCCGATCGCGGCGAAAGCATGTTTGCCTTTTGGCAGATGCACTGTAACAAGGCCGTACTTGTCGAGCATGCCGAAGGTGTAGAAGTCCAGATTGCGCCCGAAAAGCGGCCCTCCCGCGGAGCTGCGCGAGGTCTCGACAATTAACGACGAGCAACTGAAACCGCCGCGATAGATGTCGAGCATCACGTTGCTCAGCGCGCCCATGTCCCGCTGGTCATCTAACCCCGCCTTCTCGGCGAAGGCCCGCATTTCATCGCGATAATCGGAGGGGATCTGCGGTTTCAGGGCTTCGCCCATTGCCACTAACTTTTGCCAATGCTGGTCGCTGTTATTGCCGAAGTGCATTAACTTTTTCGGATAATCGACCAGTTTGAGCACCACGTCGCCCGTTAGCGCCGCCTTTTGCCGGCCGATCTCCTCCGGCGTGCCGGAAACGATCAGCACGGGCAGATCGTTAATGTAACGCAGTTCGCCCCCGTCGGACCGCCCTTCCTGAAACGGCCGTTTTTCAGCCGCTATTCCCGGATATGGACGCACGAGCAGGGCCGGAAGGATAACCAAAAGACAAATAATTGCAAAATGCAAATTGTAAATTGCAAATTGCAAATTGGGGGCGGGTTGCGTGGAGCCGCGGATGGCTTCTGCGTATGGTTTTTTACAAAACATGGCTTCGATCAATTATACCTGTTGGATCGATAATATCAAAACCCCAGCTTTCACCGATCACAACAGGCAACCGGAGTTGATAAAGTAGATCGAAGCCAGGCGATCGCGCCTAATGCCGCGGCGGTTTTTATTCTTCGTAACCGCCGCCGCGATGGCCGCCGCGATGGCCGCCCCCCCGCGAACCGCCGCGCCCGCCGCCGCCGCCGCCGCCGCGACGCTGGACCTGATTTTCGGCCTCGTTGACCCGGATAGTCCGGCCATCCAATTGGGCGCCGTTCATCTCGCTTGCGGCGCTAATTGCGCCTTCGTCATTGGCGAAGGTCACAAAACCGAAGCCGCGCGATCGGCCGGTTTCCCGGTCGGTAATGACTTTGGCTTCGACAATCTCGCCGAACCGCTCAAATGCTTGGTGCAACCCGTCGTCGGTCGTACCCCAACTCAACCCGCCAACAAACAATTTCTTACTCATCGAAAAAAACACTCCAAAACCGGCACGGACACTAGGGACCATGCAGAACAAGGACACACGGGTCTCGGGGTTTTCAGGCCCACGCTCCCCGAAGGCGGCCCCAATAGCCACCACTGGTGCTTTGTAGCATACCACCTTTTATGGTTCATGCAACCGCTGATCACAAGGATTTTGTTTTGCCGGCATTATACTTTTCCCAATCTAACATAAATACTACTATTGAGGGGTTAATTAACAGAGAAAATTTGGTTTATCGGCATCAGGGTTCAGGGTTCGGGGTTCAGGGTTCAGGATTCCGACAATGAGATTGTGGATTAGGAAATTGAAATTGAGGGGGAAAAATTGAACCCTGAATGATCAAGGCTATTTAAAAAACTGTAAACTTATTAGTGTGAACTAAAGCTAC
>JBEKIK010000254.1:0-4314 GCA_050011795.1 Thermoguttaceae bacterium
GCCTTGATAAAAACAGGCTCGCTAAAAGAAGCGATCATGCATTACGAGCGGGCTTTGCGAGCCAAACCCGATTATCCTCAAGTCCACAACAATCTGGCCGGCGCACTGATCATGGCGGGTCGCCTTCAGGAAGGGATCGAACACTTGAAGCAGTCGCTGCAACTAATGCCGGAGGATATCAACTCCTGGCACAATTTGGCTAAGGCCCATGCCATGAATCATCAATCCTCCGAAGCAATTGCCGCTGCCCGGAAGGCCCTGGAGCTTGCGCGATCCCAGGGCCGGACCGAACAGGCCCAGCAAATTGAAAATTGGTTGAATTCCTACCGCGCCGGCCCGTCAGAATCACCAAAATGAATCGCCTGCGCATTACCTGCCGCATCTCCGTCACTTTGTAACTAATGTCGGGTTTTCAAGAGCTTACGCTAAACTTTCCAAAACTTCACTTTGCAACAGTAGACCATCGGCAGCGAATGTCGCGTCGACAAAGGATGCTGGAAGAATGCCGTGCGCCGGTCTGATAAGGTTTTTCTGGTGCGAATGTGCCATCCAACTGCTTCCCAAGGTCTCGAAAAGCACGTGCGTCGCATTAGTCGCGGCGGAGAAATTACCGCGGCGGGCGGCCGCCGGTGCAAGACCGGATTGTGAACGAGTCTCTGCGGCTGGCTCGTGAAGCGAACTGCCGGCGACACTTTCGGGTAGTTGATACGAAATCGATGACTTGACCGATGATGCTACTTTAACAGCCACTCCGATAATCGGTGTGGTACCGGAGGTATTGGCCACCGCCATTTGGCTACAGGTCGCCTGGAGTTGGCTCCACGTGAGCTGGCCGGGCTGATTCGATCCCCAGGGGTTATAAAGTGTGAACTTGTCGGTGGACGCGTTATAGCCGATTATAGCGTATGCGTGTGAGGCGTAGAGGCCCAAGTTTGTTCCCGACCACTGGAGCGTCCCGATTGTCACTGCCTTTTTGGCCGCAAGCGCGCTAACGGCCACCTGCTTGCTCGTGCTGGTCATTATATAGTCGGTAGCGTTGTAGCCAAGCACCTGGGCGTCGACCGTGGCCATCCATCCGCCCTGGATTGAAGCATAAGCATTCAGGCCGTCGCGGCCTTCCTTGCCGGTCTGGTTCCATTGGGCATAAGCCTTTTCAGCCAAGGGAATCCACAGGGAGTTGGCGGTGTTAGTGTAAGAGGCTCCGTAATCGGCGTAGGCCAGAATGCCAGAGGTACTCGTAGGCAACATGCGATCGACGGTCACGTAATCGGCGGTACCGATGTTGTTCGTAAATCCGGCGCTAATGCTGCCGTCGCTATAGTTGTAGATAGTTCCGTAAGTGCCGGTGTATAAGCGGACGGTGAAAGTCCCGTCGCCGTTGTCGATAAACATGTTCTGGACCGCGGCCGGGTTGCTGTCGGCAAGGGTGCCCAGGGCGGAAATGAAGTAGCAGTCGCCCAGTGAGCCTTGGTATTCATCGGTATGCGACGGCGTATGGGGGAACAGCGAGCCGGCGACCGATTTGTAGACCAGCGAGGTATTGCAGAGCGTCGGATGGTCGGCGCCAAGGAACCACTTGTCGACAAGCTTGTTGAGTTGGGCGGCGGAGCTGCCGATGGCCAGGTTGCCCAGTGATTGGCCTTGAAAAGTGGCATTGGCCGCGTTGCCGTTGATTACGTCGCCGGCCAGCACTTGCACGTAACCGGGGATGTTCAGAGTTCCTGCCTGGTTCAGGATTTTCTTCAAATCGCCGAATTCCGTGGTATCGACAACGCCGTCGCCGCCCACGCTGCGAAGAATCTGGATCATGTCCAGCCGGCTAATCGAGCCGTCGGCGTCAAGGCTGGTGACGAGCTTTGCCAGGGCCGCATTTTGCAGGCTCGCCGTATTCGCCTGGACGGTGACCTTTGCCGCGCCCGTCGCCGAGCCGCTCTTGACCGTTACCGTGCAAACGCCGGTGTTGCTCGGGGCAGTGAACAGTCCGGAAGCGTTGATCGTGCCGCCGCTGGCGCTCCAAGTGAACGTCTGCAGATTCGACATCGGGCGTTGGAATTGGTCCAAGGCCTGGGGGATAAACTGCTGGGTGGCTCCCTGGAAAACACAAGCCGTATTGGGCGAAACGGCAATGCTCGTCAAGGTCTGATTCACAACCGCCATGATGGCAAACGAAACGCCCGGATTGTTGGTAAGGCGGGCGGTCAGGATGTAAGTGCCCGACATCCCAAAGGTGGCCGTACTCACGCCACTGTTGGTCGCAAAGCTCGGCGCCGGGGCGCCGGAGGGAAGACTCGACGTTGACCATGTCAGTGTAATCGGCCCCGGCATTGCGTTGCCGAATTGGTCGGCGAATGTTGGAACGGGCAATTGCAGGTTTGTTCCGGAAACAGAAAACGGAGCAGTCGATAGATTCTTAATGCTTGTGAGCGTGGGCGTCACCACGACGGTCTTGACGGTGCTCACCGATAGACCTCCGCCGTCAACTATCTTCACGGCCAGGTTGTACGTGCCTGCCTGGGTGAACGCAACTATTGTATTCTTGGCGTTATTGGTGCCGTTGAGGCTGAAGTTCGCAGTCCCGCCGCCGGGCGAACCGGTGACCGACCAATTGTAGACGAGCTTGGATTCGCCTGCATCGTCGCTTCCCAAGACCGAGAGAGAGGAGGTCTTGCCGGTAACGGGCGCATTGCCGTTAACGATTATCTGTTTCGCAACTGTCGGTGCAACATTGCCCGGCGCAGCAGTCCCAACTATCGCGACCGACCCTGGCTGGGCGATCCCTATTGTCAATGACGAGAAACCATTCCCGCTCAACAGTGCGCGCGGTTCGAGCTGTTCGCTGCGAAGGAGGCGATTGCGGGCCTTTAATGATTTGCGGGAAGAAAAACCCGGACGGCGAAGACGACGGCTATTCATGATCTCGCTCCTTAATAATGCCCCGATCAAAATTAAGAATCAAGACACAAGAGCAGTCATAGCCCACGGGAAAATGTCCCGCGGACATGCGTTATCAAGCCGCCGCATTTCAGATAAGTTTTGCCGTCATCGGACGACTGTCGATCGGTCGGCCATAGGGCAAGGTTGAATATTTCGGCGACATCTAAACCTTACGTCACCTTTTGGCCCATGTCAAATCGCCGCACGCCGTGCCTTTACCATCACGGGCAATAAATGTCGATTTCCAAGGAAATATAAAAGATCAGCCGCTGCCACCAGGGACTTTGCTAAAGTAATTGCCATTCATTATACGCTAACCGCTGACCATAATTATTACGAACTCGGCGTATCGAGATAGGTGTCTTGTCCCATTTGCTGTTGCATCTTTTTACGTTCTTTTTCAAAGTACATCAGGGCCTTGCGTTGGCGGAAATGGCGGCGCTCGACTTTCTTTTGAGACCTGCGGAAAAGTTTGTGCAGGGAATCGAACGGGCCGGGCGATTGCTCGCCCAGGGCTTCTAATTTTTTGGCTTTCTTTGGTCCCAGGCCGGTTAGAATCAGGTCGTCGTCCAGGGCCAAGTATTGGCGATAGGTGCCGGGATCGCCCTGCCGCCCGCAACGGCCGAATAGTTGGCGGTCGATGCGGCTGGCGTCGTGCATTTCGGTGCCGATAACGTGCAGGCCGCCCATTTCGGCGACGCCTTCGCCAAGTTTGATGTCGGTGCCGCGTCCGGCCATGTTCGTGGAAACGGTCACTTTGCCGGGTAATCCGGCCTGGGCCACGATTTCCGCCTCGGCCTCGATGTGGTTGGCATTAAGGACCTGGTGCTCGATGCCTTGCGTCTTAAGCAGTCCGGAAAGTTGTTCCGATTTGTCGATCGAACGGGTGCCGATCAGTATCGGACGACCATCTTTGTGCAGTCGTTCGATTTCCTCCAACACGGTGGCCCATTTGGCGTCGGTGGTTCCAAAAACCATTTCCGGAAGGCGTTGGCGGATCAAGGGACGGTTGGTGGGAATGGGCAGCACGTGACAGCGATAAATTTTTCGCAACTCCCGCGCCGATCCCATTGCCGTGCCCGTCATACCCGCCAGGTTCTCGTAGCGTAGGAAAAAATCCTGGATCGTGATTCGCGCGGCCTGCCCGGTGGCCACGGTGACCTCCACGCCCTGCTTGGCCTCCACGGCTTGATGAATGCCGTCGCGCCATTTCCGGCCTTCGGCCAGCCGACCGGTGAACTCGTCCACGATCACTATCTCGCCCTCGCGGACCACATATTGCCGATCCAGATGATATTCTCGGTCGACCAGTATGGCGCGTTCGATGTACTGATAAATCGTCACCATGCCCACCGTGTCCATGGCCGGCGGCTTGGGCAG
>JBEKIK010000255.1:0-4309 GCA_050011795.1 Thermoguttaceae bacterium
AGCCTGGCAACGCCGCCGCAATTCCTCCGGCAAAGGAGTGGATTGGCAATTCACTACTCCTAAAGCAAGGATAAAACTGAAACGATTATATCCACAATATTAGTTGTGGTTAGGTACTAGTCAGAAAATCATCCTCATACGAGGAACCTGCAATGAAACTTCCATTTATCGCCCTTCTATTGGCTGCGATCGGCATGCTTGGCGCAGATGAACCCTCATCGCAGCGACGATTCGTCAATAACACTGGGAAGCCGTACCCGCTCGTGAAGCTGAGAGATTCAAAGGGCGTCCATATTTCCACCCTATATATGTCCGGAAAGGAAATGGTCTTTGACACGAAACAGGAGCCGATCAAAGGCGCCGGCTACTATGAGGCGGTCAAGGACAATTATCACTATGTGCCGTTTTCCAAGGGTGGTTTCGGTGGGCTTAACGTAGATCGTATCGAGTGGGACGAGACAGGTAAGACTGTCGCAGTAGTTGGTCTTCGTCCTTTTTTTGAGGCGCGTTCCAATATCAAGATCACGTCAGACGTGAAGAAGCCGAAATTAAAGGATGGCATCCTTTACCTCAAGTTTGAAGGTCAGGGGGATAATGAGTTCAAATTCAAGATAGTTTTCGGGACCGGTGTGTCAATTGAACCACCTTTGCCAGAAAAATAGAAGAATAAAGGTGCCAGGAACCATTGTTTGTGGTTTATTTGTATGGCCGGCCTCGGGGACGGAACAGGGAGTCAAGGCCGAAGCGGTTTTTCATCCGCTCAATCCAATTCTCGCTCCCGAACGGCTGCCCGCGGTTCACGCAGCGCCGCAACGTTTCCAGTTCGCGCTGGCTTTCTGCCCGGTTGACGCATTTTAGCCAATCCGTAGGCACGTCGATAGGCCATTTTGATAAAACCGCCTGACCTTCCGCGTCTGCAAATTCGCGTCGCCAAAGGCTAGACCAACGCCACACTTCGGCACGCTCGCACAATCCAGCCCGCAAAGCATTTCGTTCCACGTACCGACACACAGTCCAGAGATATTCGTCCGATTCCACCATGAACGACTTGAAACGCCCCTGGTACAAGTGGCCCGAGCCCTCGGTATGCCTATGTGCATGCCATCTTTGGGTGTGTGTGAGCGTAAGCCAACCCACGAACGCGGAAAGGTCTCCATCCTCTCGAGGCCAAAGCACCAGATGCCAGTGATTTGGCATCACGCAATATGCCAGCAAACGCATTTTCACTCGACGTACGGCATCTTCGAGGATTCGCTCAAAGGCATTGTAGTCCTCAGACTTGTCAAATATCCGCATGCGAGCATTTGCTCTATTAAGCACATGGTACGCAAAACCGCCGGCAGTTGTCCTTAAAGGTCGTCCCATGTGGGGATTCTATCAAATTGCAGTAATTCTCGTCAATAATGGTTCCTGGCACCTTTATTCCAACGAATATTGGCATGTTTTTTGCGATATATAATCAGCCATAGTCCAGCAGTTAGTGTAGTCACGGCCAACTACATGGGAGTTGAGCGGGGCCGGAACAGAGAAGAATCCTGAAAAAGTTCCGTTTGAAATAGATGACGTGTAAGACAAACGAGATTGGAACGTAGCGAAACCCTGATAAGTATCCCCTTTCAGGAAGAGAGAAGCGCTGAGGCATTAAGGCTATCGGAGGCGAGTGCTTCCGAAAACTAACGGCGAGTTGAGGATGGTTGCCCGAGCGATCCTCAACTCGCTTGTTTTATTTCGATACAATTTTTTCGAACAAATGGTGCAAAACAAAACACTTCTCAGGGGGCCGAATCTGTCGAGATGTCAGTTAAAGTTGGGGTGGCAGTTAAACTGCCACCCCAACGTTGATTAATTACACCCAACAAATGGCCTTTGTTATTGGATCATCCACAGAGTCAGAGAATCTTTGTCTTTCACGAAGATTCTATTGCCCGCGATTATCGGATGCGCGTAGATTGGTGTGTCTGAAACTTTGTATCGGGCCAATTCCTCGAATTGCTTATCACCGGGTTTAAAGACAATCAAGCCGGTTTTTTCAGGGAGGCCAAAAAGCACCGGGCCGGCGTCGACAATGGAACCGAATTTTCCGATATTGTCCGATGCGGTCCAGGCCTCTTTTCCGTCCGCGGCGTTTAAGCAAAACATTTTCCCCTTATCGGAGATGCAGTATATCAGGCCGTCTTTCAGTACCGGGGAATTAAATTGCGGGGCGAGTTGTGCACTCCAAAGCTCTTTGACGGTAAATTCGTCGCCCTGTTTTTCGATTTTCACGGCCTTGGCGCCCCGGCCCGACCCGGTGTAGATCACTGTTTGGCCGTCGATGATTGGAGTGGCCGCGTTGTAGGCCATTCCTTTGGGCTCGAATGATTTTTTCCAAAGGAGTTTTCCATCGGCCAGGGCTACGCCCACTATGCTTTTATCGGTAAGAGCAACGATTTGTTTCGTGCCGTCCGCGGTCATAAGCACGGGCGAGGCATACTGCGGTCCTTCGCCCGCCCATTTCCACTTAAGGTCGCCGGTGTTCAGATCGAAGGCCATAATTGCCCCTTCGCTTTTTCCGCCAAGCTGGGCAATGCACATTCCATCCACAATCATTGGCGACGAGCCCGTATAGAATTGGGGCACGATTTTAGGGTACTCGTCCTTGCGCCACACATCCTTGCCGTTGGCCGCGTCTACGCATGATAGTATCCCGCTGACGCCGATGGTGACGACTTTTCCCTCGGCCACTGCGGGAGAGCTTCTGGGGCCCGAATGAACGGATGCGGACGGTCCTTTGATGGCCTCGACAGCGTACTTGTTTTTCCAAAGTTCCGTTCTATCGGCAGCGTTCAGACACAGGATAACTTCATCGTCGCCCTGGCGCGCAAATACATAGATTTTGTCGCCCACCAGGGCCGGGGTCGAATCGCCTAGGCCCACCGTAGTTTTCCACTTCTGCGTAAGTTCCTTGGGCCAGGTCTCCGGGGCGGTGAACCCGGTAACCTTGCCGTCTCGATTCAAGCCTCCCCATTGAGGCCAATCCTGTGCGAAGACACAGGCCGCGCCGATCAGAACCACACAGCCCACAACAACGCCGATCGATAGATTTGCGTTTTTCATGGCATCTCCAATTCTGTTCGTGTTAAAGAGAAAATCTTAACCCAGCCGCGCACACGGCACGTCAACAGTGTATATAATCCGACTGGTCTATTCCAGTCTCCGTAGCCATTTATCGGGCGTTGTCCGCCAAACAGGAGGGAAATCAGGGGATGTCAAGTTAAGCAAGATGGTTCACAATGCGGGATTGAAAAACTTGCCGATAAGTTGTCATCCGGAAACCGCACTTTCGACGAAGTCATTTTTGTCCGGATCTACCCCCCGTCTCCCCATTTAGAAGTGGACATTTAAGTCCTTGCAGGATAAGAATTTGTAGCGACAATCATGATTCAAGAAAAATTATTTGGATAGGCTGTTGACTGATGTCGAAGATAGGGTAAAATCATAGGTCTCTCAAGAAGCGATTGCTACGGTAATTGCATAAGAGAAAAATATCTACTGCTCTTTGACAATTTGGTAGTGATCAACCTCAATTCTGAAAACTTCAGCCGGTTGAAGACTGGAATGAAGTAAGAAATCCGACCTTATTGATTCATAGGTCGGTCTTGGATTTTTAACTCTTCGTGGTTCACAAACCGCTTGGGCCAGACGCGGGCAAAGCTTGCGTTTTTTTCAGGCGGCTTAAGACTACATTAATTGAAGGGTTTGATCCTGGCTCAGAATGAACGTTGGCGGCGTGGATTAGGCATGCAAGTCGCGCGATATCCGTAGCAATACGGTGAAAGCGGCGTAAGGGAGAGTAATGCATGGATATCTACCCTCGGGTCTGGGATAGCTACGGGAAACTGTAGGTAATACCAGATGACATCTCCGGATCAAAGGTGTGATTCCGCCCGAGGAGGAGTCCATGTCCTATTAGCTTGTTGGTGAGGTAACGGCCCACCAAGGCAAAGATGGGTACGAGGTGTGAGAGCACGACCTCGCTCACTGGGACTGAGACACTGCCCAGACACCTACGGGTGGCTGCAGTCGAGAATCTTCGGCAATGGGCGCAAGCCTGACCGAGCGACGCCGCGTGCGAGATGAAGGCCTTCGGGTTGTAAATCGCTGTCAGAGGGGAGGAAATGCCGGTGGGTTCTCCCATCGGTTTGACCTATCCTCAGAGGAAGGACGGGCTAAGTTCGTGCCAGCAGCCGCGGTAAGACGAACCGTCCAAACGTTATTCGGAATCACTGGGCTTAAAGGGTGCGTAGGCGGCCCGGAAAGTTGGGTGTGA
>JBEKIK010000256.1:0-4298 GCA_050011795.1 Thermoguttaceae bacterium
TGCATACCGAAGTCTTTTACTCCATCGAAAAACAACACCATAATCAAGTACTCTTACGATCCTTTTTCAATTACGCCAAATTACCATTGGAAAAGGATCATTAACTATGCAAAGGTCAATAGGTGAAGAATTTGGCTTAGAACCTGGTGTTGAAGAACTTTCGGACGGCATAGAGGGAATGACTTTTCCCGATGGCCATGTATTGGTTAGTGAGGAAACATATCGTGGCGCCTATGAAGGACAAGGTAGACCAAGATTTACCATTCCGCATGAATGTTTCCATGGGATTAAGCATAAAGATCAAATTCGGAGATCATTGAAGGACATGGGCGAGCTTGTAATTTACCGAAGAAAGCTAATTAAACCTTTTGTTGATCCAGAATGGCAGGCCAATGCTTTTGCTGCAGCAGTGTTAATGCCTGAGCCAATGGTTCGAATGCTTGCTGCAAAAAAAGGAGGTATTCAACTTCTTGATTCAATGATCAAAATATTCGGAGTATCTCCAAAGGCAGCGGAAATACGATTGGAAAAGCTTGGAATATAAAAAGTTAAAAGCCGGTTCTCGGCGATGTTTGAAGACAACTGAGAACCGGCTCGTTTATGACCAGCGAGAAGAATCCACTGGCCAGTTATCTAGTATAACTCTTCTCGCGGCCAATTTCAATAGATATGGCTGGTGGCGGCTGCGGTACCGTTTTTCCGCATGGAGACCATAAAATGGCCCTAGTGCATTGTCAACCCATAAAATTGGGATTATTGTTTCAAAATGCGTCGCATAATTGCAGGCGTTTCCATATTAGCAATCCCAAAATCATGCTGTGACGCTGCACTAGAATTAATCGTTGATGTGAAAAACCAGAAAATGGAAGAGGATTTGGCTAAGTTTACTGCGGTAATCATAGTCAACAACCAGTCTGGTAGAGATGTGGCTGTGAGTCAGAGGATGTTCTATCTAGAACTCTATAACCGCCGCGGCATTCATTGTCGATTGGAGGATAATCGCGATCCAAACATTATGGATTGTATGCTCCTCCGTGATGGAACAACTTCTCATCCCTATGAGATCGAATGTACTTCACCTGATATAAATCATCCCAAAATGATTTACCGTTTAATTGTTCGATTTTCAGGGGTGGAAGGACAAGACTTATTTACTTTTTAATTTTATTATTGAATAGTAAATATTTTGCAGAATGACCCCGCTCTTTTCGAAAGAGCGGGGTCATTAATACATAAAATAATCATTTAGAAATTCCGCGTAATTTTGCTCTTCAGACACATCGAGGAATTTGTAAATCAGCCTCAAGACAGATATGAGCACCTCGGACACATATCGCCAGATATTTACGGCACTAAGATATTAAGAATTTTAATCAGTCACTTTATTAGCAATTCCCTTGGTGAGAAAATAGGGATCGGGCAGGCCGCGAAGCCCGCGGGATCGCGGGTTATTATGCCTTCGAGATTGGCTTCCAATTGTCCTCTTTTATTGATATAATAAATCAAGATATAATATAGCAATTTAGTTGGCGATAAATTTGCATAATCCAGGTGCCGCATGAAATTTTATTCATTTGAGATAGTTATTGAAAAAGAGACTGAAGACGAAGGGTATTACGCCTACAGTCCCACGTTGCCGGGCTGTTTTAGCAATGGCAGGACGATTGAGGAGGCTAAAAAGAACATCCGCGAAGCGGTGCAGTTACATGTGGAATCATTGATCGATCATGCCCAGCCCATACCTCAGATGGAAAATGTCGTGCATATCGAGGAATTGACCGTGGGAGTGCCTGAATGAACTAATCAAACCAGCGGATTCACCACGCGCAATTTGTTGTAAACCGCGCCGGCTGGAAAATCTTCGGAATACAATTGATCGCACTGGGATTGTTCGGCGGCGGCGAGGATGGCGGCGTCCCAGAAATTTAATTTGAATTGTCCGGCTAGTTTTACCCCGCTACGCACCAACTTGGGTGTTGCGGGTACTATCTCAAATTTTTCCAACGAAAGAAGTTCGAGGACAACATGCTCATGCGTTTGATGAAACTTTGTCAGTGCCGTGGAAGCATATTCATGAAGCACTTGCGTGGAAATTATGCCGATTCCTTCTTTCATGCAATAGGTAAAAGCTTCTCTTGCCCGGGAATACTTCAACGGATCGCGCTGATCGAGGGTATATATAAGAATATTTGTATCGAAAAATATTTTACTCATTCCACTTGCCCCGTCGGTGGATTTCCTCGCGATTAAATCGCCAGCCTTCTTCGGGCTGGCTAGTGCACTGTTTGGTAAGTTGGAGAAAGGCGTCGGCTGCCGCTTCGCGTTCGAATTGTTCGATGCACTGTTTTAGATAATCGCGCATAAGCTGATTTAGCGTTGTATTATGCGATTTTGCATAACTTCGGGCTTTTGTGATAACCTCGTCGTCTGCCGATAGGGTAATGTTTTTCATCATGATAAGGCTCCTTTATGTGTACACATAAATGTGTGCACATATAAGTGTACACATATTTTTATGGTTTGTCAATTATATGATTGGGAAGCGGTCTAAACACAGCCAATCGGGAGTAGATGCCGAGGAAAGACCCCGGGTGTATTCACCTGGGGCTAAATGGGGTTATTTCAGGGTTTATCGCAGGGACTTTAAAACCCCCATTGTTTTGATAAGATGATCCGGCAGCATGGGGGAACCTAGCGAAATACTTGCCAAGGGCTATTGCGGTCGAAAAGGCATATAGATATACTGTTCATAAGTACATTATACAGAAGCCGGCGACACGCGGCAAATTTGAACTTCCATCCGGGCCGGCACGGCCCGGCTCTGAAATATATATGCTCCGAAAGATATCTGATTCATACCAATAACAGGAAAGATACAAACATGGCCAAAAAAGTAGCACAACAAGGCAAATCGGCCGCCAGAACGGCGGCGGGCAAAGACGTCGTCAGTTCGTTCTTTGAAGCGCATCCCCGACTTAAGGACACGATGGCCCAGATCGAAAAGGAATTCGGCGAAGGGGCTATCATGCCGCTGGGCGTGGATCGGTCCGGGCCGATCGCCGGAGTGCCCACCGGCAGCCTTTCCTTGGATATCGCGCTCGGCGGACAGGGCATTCCCTCTGGCCGCGTGGTGGAAATTTTCGGGCCGGAAGCCAGCGGCAAAACCACTTTGGCCCTGCACGTGATAGCCAACGCCCAGAAACGCGGCGGCATTGCGGCCTTTATCGACGCCGAACATGCCTTGGATCCCAGTTGGGCGAAAAAACTCGGCGTGGAACTGGAAACGCTTCTGGTCAGCCAACCCGGTTGCGGCGAAGAGGCCATGCACATCACCGAGATGCTGATCCGCTCGAACGCCGTGGACGTGATCGTGATCGACTCGGTGGCCGCCCTTGTGCCCAGGAAGGAATTGGAAGGCGAGATCGGCGACCAACACGTGGGCCTGCAAGCCCGGCTGATGAGCCAGTCGATGCGCAAGCTGACCGGGGCCATATCGAAGAGCAAGACGGCGGTGATTTTCATCAACCAGATCCGGGAAAAGATCGGCGTGATGTTCGGCAATCCGGAGACCACGCCCGGCGGCCGGGCATTGAAATTCTACAGTTCCTGCCGCATCGACGTGCGGCGGATCGGGCAAATCAAGGAAGGCGAGGAGGTGATCGGGCAGCGTGTTCGAGCGAAGGTGGTGAAGAACAAGGTCGCCCCGCCCTTCCGCGTGGCCGAATTCGACATGATGCACTCCAACGGCATCAGCTACGAAGGCGACATCCTGGACCTGGCCATGAGCAACAAACTTGTGGCCCGCACCGGCACCTGGTTCCGCTACGGCGAAATGCAGCTCGGCCAAGGCCGGGAAAAAGCCCGGGAATTCTTGCGCGAAAACCCCAAACTGACCGAGGAGCTGCGCGAAAAAATCCTTACAAGCGGCGATCTTTCCACGGCCGCTTCCGTCGTTTCCGTCGCCGACGCGGAGAATGTGGTAGAATAGAGGGGTAGTGGGCAGTGGACAGTGGGCGGTGGGCAGTGAAGATGTTTACAATTCATTGCCCTGATTGAGCGGATATTTACCCGTGATAGATCGGACCATGTTTCGCATATTGTTGTGTTTTATCGCCGCCGTTTGGATGGCAACTGATGTTGTCGTCAGCGGCGCATTGGCCCAGGAGCCATCATCGGGCGTGGAGGCGGCAGCGGCGATTGAAAAAACCCTGGTCGACGTAATCGCCCGGGGGGAAAAATCGGTGGTGGCCATTGCCCGGGTGCGGAGGGAACAAGGCGGCGAGACATTTCGTTTGGAA
>JBEKIK010000257.1:0-6176 GCA_050011795.1 Thermoguttaceae bacterium
GAATACCCGAGGGTGTTCGGCCACGTCGGTTTTTTTTTGGCATCACGAAAGCGACGGGTAAAGGAGTAATCCAATGCAAAACTTAGATTCGACCGTGGCGCATCGGATCGCCAAAGTGGCAAGCGCTTTCGAGCAGCAGCGATCGGGCCGCGTGCCCAAATCGGTGACCGTGGTACTAAGTGAGAACACGCTGGTAATCACGCTGCACGGGACCTTAACGCCGGCCGAGAAGGCTCTTGCCCAGAGCCCCGAGGGCGCCGCCCAGGTGCAGGAGTTCCATAAACAGTTGTTCGACAACACCGCCGACGCGCTGCGGCAGGAGATCAAAAGAATCACCGGGGTGGAGGTACGCGAAGCGGCCGCTGAAGTCGAGCCGACTACCGGTACCGTGGTAAAGGTGTTTACGACCGGCACCGTGGTGCAGGTGTTCCTGCTGGCCAGCGACGTACCCGCGGACAGTTGGAGCGGGGATGAACTAAGCAATCAACCATTAAAAACGGAGGTTTAAACATGTTAGTCTTATCGAGGAAAAATCAGGAATCGGTTGTGATCGGAGGAGCCGATGGCTTCCATCGCATCCTTAAAGTCACGGTGCTAAAAATTGTAGGCGGGAGAGTAAAACTGGGCTTCGAGGTCGATCCCAGCGTTCCCGTCCATCGTGGGGAGATTTGGGATCGAATACACGTCAGCGAGCAGCTAAACAGCCCGACGGAAGACCTTGCAATGCCTGTTGCCTGACGCCTTGAATACAAATACACGTCAGCAACCGGCCAGACACCGTGATGGACGATTTGGCCGTGCCGGTTGCTTGACGCGTTGATATCGGTCGGAAGAATTGTCAGGAAGATGCGTACTTGTAAAACGATAGTATGAAACCGTTCGTTGCGTTTGGCTCTTTTTGAAAGGGGAACAGAAATGTCTACTATTTTGATCGTGCTTTTGATTCTGTTGCTTCTGGGATCGCTGGGTACGTTGCCCACGTGGCCTCACAGCAGAGACTGGGGTTATTTCCCCAGCGGCGGACTTGGATTGATCGTGGTAATCCTGCTCATCCTGCTGATTATGCGAGGCTTCTGACCGTCAACGCCGAGAATGTGAAAAAAACATCGGTTGACGGCAACCTGAAGTTGGGGGCCAATGGTACGAACAATCAAGAAAGGATTGGTCATGAAAACTTTATTTGGTGTGATCGTTCTGCTCCTTATCATCATTGCCGGCTTGGGGTTTTACCGAGGTTGGTTCCATCTTACGACACACAGCACGGACCAAAAGTCCAGTGCTACAATCACCGTGGACAAAGACAAAATCCAAGCGGATGAGGGAAAGGTCAAGGAAAAGGTGGGAGAATTAGGACAAAAGGCCAAAGAAAAAACCGGCAACCGGACCGGCATGGTCACAGAAGGGGAACGCCAACCCTGAGACTGTCTTTGATAGAGTTCTGCACGCATAACAAAGACGGACGTCAGACATGGAGGAAGACAAATGCGAGCAAACAGGAAAAAGCAGTTAGCGCGGAAACGGCGCAAGGTACTCGAGGAGGAGAGGACGGCGGAAAGCCAGGCAAGAAAGGAAAAGAGGAAGGAAAAAGGCAAGGCAGAGGAAATTGCGAAGGCAATCAAGCGCAGTTCCGCGGGAAGGAAAGCCGCAGAGACTCTGAAAGAGAAGAGAGGGATGGCAAGAAAGAAAGAGCAAGCGAACTACCGAAAGAGCAGAACCAGAGCCTCGGCGAGAATGGGTGGAAGAAGAAAGCAAATCCTGGCAGAGTTCCAGGAAAAACTCGATGAGTGAAAATGTGAGATCTTGAGTTGGTAATTACGGCCCTGTTGGTAAGGTGCCAACTGAGCCCGGACTTTTTTGAAGGAGACTTGTCATGTTACATTTAGCTATTGTTTTTCTGGTCGTCGCTCTGATCGCCGCCTTTTTCGGCTTCGTAGGAGTGGCAGGACTCGCGTGGGAAGGGGCAAAGATACTCTTTGTAATCTTCATCAATACGCCAGATCAAGGAGGGTGTCTATCGTGAAAAGTGAAGCCGACGTTCGCCCGCGGTCGAATGGTTCGAACTCGATTCGAGTTTTGATGGCCGATCCGGATGAGTCTATTCATCCAGTGTATCGGGAGCCTCTTTCCCGGAAGGGCTTCGAAGTGGAAACGGCATTAAACGGGTTAGAATGCGTTTCACGGCTGCGCGAGCGCGTGCCGGACGTGTTAGTACTTGAGCTGCAATTGCCGTGGGGCGGAGGCGACGGAGTTCTCGCCATGATGGGCGAGGTCCCCGACCTTGCGGCCGTTCCCGTGATGGTACTTACGTCGTGCCGCGATCCTCACGTTTTGGAACGCGTGGCGCGCTTCCCGATAAGCGACTATCACCTCAAACCGCTCGCGCCCGATCGACTGGCGGGGAGGCTCCGCGCCCTACTCGATCATCCCGGACTGCGTTTCACCTTGGCCGAACAAAACGGCCGCCTGGAATGTATGATCGCCAGGCGAACCGGCGGCCGCGTCTGGAACTTGCGTGTCGAGAGCGTTGAGGGGCAAATCATTGTGCGCGGTTGCTCCGACTCGCACCACGTCAAACAATTGGCGCTGGCCGCCGTGCTGGAAGCGTTTGAAGCCTCGGAATCCGAACCAGGAAACGTCGAATTGGACATTGAAGTTGGGCCGGTTGACAATTGGCAGGCCCGGCGATGTGGTTTAACTAAAACAAAGAATGGGAATTACTCAGATGAATTCGATCTCACAAAAAAGAACTAGTATGAACGTGCGTCATGTCTGCAAATGGTGCGTGGTCGGCACACTGCTGGCCCTGGGTTCGCACTTTGGCTTGAACAAGGCCTTATTCGCACAGCCGGTTCCGGCCGACGCCGAGGCAGGGGTGCAAGTGCTCACGCGCGGGCCGGTACACGAAGCATTCGCTGAAACGGTGACTTTCGATCCCGAGCCGGGCATCGTGGCGCCGAAAGCGCCGCCTGCCGCAATCGAGGAAGTGCCGCCTGAACAGAAACCCTCGGGGGACAACGTCGCGTGGATCCCAGGCTACTGGGGCTGGGACGACGAGCAAAGCAATTACCTTTGGGTTAGCGGCATCTGGCGCGCACTGCCGCCCGGTCGACAATGGGTGCCAGGCTATTGGGGCAAGTCCGCGCAAGGCTTTCAATGGACTTCCGGGTACTGGGCCGACGCCAAATTAACCGAGGTTCAGTACTTGCCCGAGCCGCCTGCGACGGTTGAAGCCGGTCCTAACATTGCAGCGCCTTCGGCCGACGACATTTGGCAACCGGGCTGTTGGGTATGGATGAATGGCCGCTACGCTTGGCGTCCCGGTTTCTGGGCCACAGCGCAGCCGGACTGGGTTTGGGTACCTCCGCATTACGTTTGGACGCCTCGCGGCTACGTGTTCGTCGATGGCTACAACGATTATTCGATCGCCCGTCGCGGCGTGCTGTTTGCGCCGGTTTATTTCGATGCGGGCGTGTATGGGCGGCGAGGTTTCTCCTATTCGCCCACGACGGTGATCGACCTGGCCGCGCTGACTAGCCATCTTTTCGTGCGCCCGCAATACCAACACTACTACTTCGGCGATTACTACGCCGCTAATTATCAGGACGCGGGGTTCTACTCGTCGTATTCATACAACTCCAGCCGTTTCGGCTACGATCCGATCTACGCTCACACCCGCTGGCAGCATCGGCAGGACCGTGGGTGGGAACAAGGTGTGGCAGCGGACTTTCAGAATCGCCGCGATCACGAGGATGCCCGGCCGCCGCGCACCTGGGCGGCCCAGAGAGCACTTGGCGCGAGTGGAATTAGTTCCGGAGTCGTGGCTGCGCCACTGGCCCAACTGACAAAGAGCCAAGGCACTCCACTGCGGTTCCAGCCGGTGGACCAGTTAGAGAGACAAAAGCTCGCTCAGCATGCACAAGAGGTCCAGCGATTCGGTGAGCAGCGGCAAAACCTGGAAATCAACGCGGCGGGTGCTCCAACCGAAACGCGTACCAAGCAATTCGAGCCGACCAGAGTAAAACTTCCCGGGTCTCCGATTGTGGGGAGATCCGCCGATCAGCTTGGCAAGGGCCTGACTCCGCCGAAGATCTACAATGCTCCCAAGCCGGATCTCACGGTCGAGCCCAAGCCGAGAGTGCATCTATCGGCGGGACAGCCGCAGCAACACGTCAATCAGCCGGCCCTGCAAACACATGGCAACCCGGCGGCGGGTCAGCCATCGGGAGGCCAGATCCAGGACAAATCCAAAGACAAGGGAAAAGACAAATAGGAACTCAACGTGGTTGAGCGAACCCGCTCACTTGGTTTAAGCGTCTATACACAGAAAAAGGAGATTTGATCACGGCCCGATCTCCTTGGTAGTTGATGATGGCCGTGCTGTTTGCGGCCGTAGGGTGCGAGCAAAACTCTGTTTTTCAGAGGCCCGAAAGCCGCACGAGTAGTGAATAACATTTTTTTGCAAAGGAGTTTATGTATGACTGTTGGAATGATCTTGTACGTGATAGCGGCCATAGTGTTTTTTTTGGGTGGTATAGGGTCAGTCATCATCCCGAAGCCGGAAATTTGGGGGCTGTTCTGTATTGCGCTCGGCCTACTTTTGGACGAGTATGATTTTGGTTTTAGACACCACCGTTAGGCGGCCGATGGTCTGTGCATAAAAAAGGAGGTTTGAACATGGCCCGATGTATTTGGATGTTGATGTTGGCCGTGCTGTTTGCGGCCCAAGGATGCGAACGAAAACCCGCTGATCGGACACACGGAAAGGTCACGTCCGAAGACGTGCGCCGCGATGCCGGCCAGGCCGTTGAAACGGCTGCCGAGTACTCCCAGCAGACCAAGGAAGAGTTCCAGAAGAAGCTCGAAGCGCAGCTCAACGAGCTGGACGCCAAAATCGCCAAGCTCCGCGAGAAAGGGCACGACCTGAAGGGCGAGGCCAAAGTCAAATGGGATCGGAAGATGGCCGAACTGGAAACGAAACGGGAAGCGGCACGCGACAAGCTGGCCGAGGTCGGTCACTCGAGCGCCGAGGCTTGGAAGGACGTCCGGAAGGGAGCCCAGTCGGCCTGGGACGAATTAGACAAATCCTTCCGCGATGCATCGCGAGAGTTTTGATCGATAAGCTATTACGATAACAACCTCTAGGAAAAGGAGTCGCAATTATGAGTGGCAAAACAGACGTGGTAAAAGGCCGAATCAAGGAAGCCGCCGGGGCGCTGACGGGCAACGATAAGCTTCGCGAGGAAGGAAAGACCGACCAGGCGGTCGGCAAAGCCAAACAATCAGCACAGAAGGCCGTGGACAAAGTCAAGAAAGCCGTGAGAAAAGCGTTCAAGTGATTAGGGAGTCATGCGATGAAAACTACCGTAGAGCTGCCGAAAGCGTTTTCCGTACGTGATGATCGGGAGATTCCGCTCATTAAAGACCTGATGGCACGGCTGAATCCAAAGCTATTGGTCGTTCAAGTAGCGACGGGGGTGCATGTCGACGGCGGCTACACCGTCAATTGGGGCCTTGTTTACATGGAAGGCCAGCCGTTGACGGACGCGGATGTGGCGGCCGCGTTAAAGGAGGCGGGGCTGGATGCCCAACACAACGCGGAGATCCAGCCATCGCGCATTTGGGTCGATAATGAACCTGGGGTGACAGGAACATCGCCCGCGTGATTGTACCTGTCCTGGGAATAGAAAGCCCCGAGGAAGAGAATCTAAAGCGTTAGGGCTAGCGCTCACGGCCGGAACAGTTCCTGCCGGTGAAGAGGCGAGGCCGACTTTTGAGAAAGGGTATTACAATGAAGCGATTTCTGGCGTTTGTTATGATAGCCGCATTGGGCGTATTGACCTTCGGCTGCGAAAATCAGAAGGGCACGACCGAGAACAAGACCGAAACGACAACCTCGCAGACCAAGGACGGCAAGACAACGGGCGAGACGACGACCACGGTCGACACGAAGACAACTACCACCCCGGCTACTTCAGACCGTGGCGGCACGACGACTGAAAAGACGATCAAAAAGACGACCGAGACGACCACCGAGACGACCAAGTAGTTCTTGCCCTGTATGGCCGGTTGACCATCGACGGTCCCGGCAATGTGCTTCAAAGCTCACCGCAACCGTTTCTTCGCTCGCCGCCCCGCGACGGGCGATTTCGTACGTCTTAACCAATGAGGAAGATACA